>NZ_JACSWB010000208.1 GCF_016888135.1 Leptolyngbya sp. CCY15150 | reverse complement strand
CCCCCGCCGCATCGACTCCACAGGCATTTTCTATTCCCCGTTGCCCACGGGTACGAATGACTTGAGCTGCCGCCACATCACGGGGTTTGATTGACCCACAGTTGTGGCAGTGATGGATTCTAGTTGAGAGGTCTTTGCGAACCTCTGCCCCACAATCTGGGCACGTTTGAGAGGTACCACGAGCATCCACCTTGCCGTAAAACACATCGCGCTTGAAGCACACCCAGGGCAGAATTTGGTTTGTGAATTGCCCCAGACCAGCATCCAGAGTGTATTTACCTAGAATCCCTTTGGCCATGATCCGGAAGTCCAGGTCTTCCACAAACATCATCCCTGCTCCATCACAAAGGTGATGGGCCCACTTGAAATGCCAATCCTTGCGAGTGTCGGCAATGCGTTGATGGACTCTCCCAATCTTCTTCTGGAGCTTTAGCCAGTTGGCCGACCCCTTCTGCTTGGTCTTGAGCCTGCGTTGCAGCAATGTCAGCTTGCGGTGCAGTTCATTGAAAAAGCGAGGTCGCTTGACCTGTTCTCCATCGGACGTTGAGAGAAAATATTCCAGCCCAACATCAATCCCTACCGGATGCCCATGAGGCATGGTAGCAGGGACATCAACATCGGCTTGGAGGCTCAACAGGACAAAATAACCCGACGCCTTGCGAACAATCCTGGCCTGCTTTACCTGAAAGAGATCTGGGATCTCCCGTGACCAACGCACCTTGACCCAGCCCAGTTGCGGCAGCTTAAGCCCCTCTTCTGTGATGCAGTGTTTGAGCATCTGAGGGAACACAAACGACCGCATCCGGTTAGGTTTTTTGAACCGTGGGAACCCCGACCGCTTCAATCGCCATGACTCCCACGCTCCATCCAGCTTCCTGAGAACTTGCTGGAGCACTTGGGCGTTGACGGTCTTGAGACTCGGGAAGTCGCCCTTGGCCTTGGTTAAGCCTTTAGCCTGAGCGTGGTAACTCGGAAACGGTGTATCAACAGGCAGGATAAACTCCTGCCGGATTGAACATGCATTCACCGGGGACTTGCGAGAATCCAGCCAGTCTTTGCGTTCCCGCAGGGCAAAGTTCCAGACCTTGCGGCACACATCAAGAATGTGCTCAATCTCTGAAATCTGTTCAGCAGTTGGCTCTAGCTTGAATTCCCACGTTATGTTCAGCATATCTACACTCTACATGGTGCTGTGTAAACCTCTTCCTTCAGTCGCGCTCCGCTACACCACCAGCCAAGCGTTCAGCGATGGCTGGAGTACTGCGAAGGTCTTGATAGGCTGTTGAAGGATTCAACTCCTTCAGGTGTGCTATCAAGGTTGCCCTGTTCTAAACAAAACCATGAGGACGAATCAAAAAAATCGTAAAGTTGTCCAGAAGACCCCCCCGAAGTCCTCATCCACTCACTAGAGTAAAGATAGACGACATGCAGGGGGTGAGACAGGGGTGCGATGGTGACCAAGGATTTTAAGCTATGGGTCTACCCTGCTGTGGCTGGTGTGATTGGGTTAGCCCTATTGGCGTGGGTCTTCAGACCGTTTGACCTCTCCATTCAAATTGAGCCCGTTCAGCCTGATGTTACTCCCGGTATGGATGATGCATCATCTGCAGAGCGATCGCTGTCATCCATCACCAACGAGATCCCGCAAGCTTTTCCGGCCACGGCAGATGATCAGTTCCTAGTCTCTCCCGATAGCATACCGGCCAATGCAGACCTGCGCGGTCATCTGCGCGTCAGCAATCGCTCGATCTATCCCGTGCGGGTGGCGCTCTTGGCCCGTCCGGGCGATGGGGATAGCACCATCCCTGAAGCTGACCTAGAGGAAATCACCCCATCCACAACAGCTAGCCCTCCCCCCTTCACCGAACCCGTGCATTGGGACTTTGCTCCCGCCGAAGGCAGCGCCCGCGGTCTCATGTTATCCCTACCGGATCAAGATTTGTCCATTCAGCCCGGTGATATTGTGGTGGCCTTTGCTCAGGATGGCTCCCGGCACTATTGGGGCCCCTTTGTGGTCGGACAAACTCCCATACCCGCATGGCATACTCAAGATGGGGAGTGGCATCTAGTGTTAACTGAACCCTAGCCCCGATTATGGGATGCTCTCAGGGTTGCTAGGTTAGCCGTATGTGTTCTAGACATCTGATGACTGGGGTACTCTAGTCCCAGAGATAGACGATTGTCTCTGATCAAGCTTGTGACATGGTTAAAATTCGCCCGGATTCAGGTAGCTCAGCTACGTATAAGTTAGGATGCATTGTTTTTGAATGATGCACTACCGTTGAATATCTGCTTCTTGACTGTTACGCCATGGCAACTACTTCATAGCGACAGTAGCAACAGGAGCTAGATGTTGGAGTCTACCCGTTTCCGCACAATCCATGCTTGCCTGGGTCAGGGCTGCCCCAATGGCTGCCCCAAGGCTAGGTTGGATTAGCGTCCAGTAACGATGATTCTCGTCTGCCCCGTTGAACACTGCGACTCCTTGGAGTTGCACCAATCATCAGAGCATCTCATTCCTTTGATGGTAGTCGGATGGCTTACAATGCTGGTTTCCCACTCGCATTTCTCAAGCGCGTGATGGATCATGCCCCGCTCGTGGCATCACCCAACACATCACTTGCGGATGCCCTAGCGCTCATGACTCCAGACTCTAGCGCACCCCCCTCAACGGCATCCATGCGTCCTCTTGTTGTAGCCTTGTCAGAGCGTTGGCTGGGCGTGCTGCTGCCCCTCGATCTGATTCAAGCGATCGCCACTTGGGAAAACCTACGGGATGTCCAGATTGGGGATCTAAATCTTCATGCCGTTGCCACCCTGAATACCTGCCAGTTTAGCCATATCCGCCACCTGCTCGAACCCATGCAGCATGAAGGCACATCGGTGGTTTTAGTGGTTGACGATCAGCGAACCTTACTGGGTCTTATTTGGGGCGATCGCCTCAAGGACAAGTTGCGCACCGTTGATCTCCTCAAGCTGCAATTGGTGGCTGACATCATCGACACCCAGGTGATGCAGGTCACCACCTATACGTCCCTGCAAGATATTGCCCGGCGCATGGCGTTGACCCAGGCGAGCTGCGCGGTGGTGGTCGAGTCACGACCCAATCGCCAGCCATCCTCCCAGGCACCCTTCAAACGCTACCCTGTGGGCATCATCACCCCCAACGACTTAGCCCAGGTGACCCTAGCAGGCTGTGCCAGTCGCACACCGGCCGCCGCGATTATGCAACCTATTGACCTGCTGATTGGGCTGCAAGACTCCCTCTGGCGCGCCCAGCGACATATGGCGCAACTGGAGCTTGACCATCTCGTCGTTTTTTGCCCCCAGCGTCATTTGATTGGCGTTGTCCATCGCGCCGATCTTGTCCAACATGGCAACCCCATTGCATGGCGATCGCGTATTCCATCGGTGACCGCGATCGCCCATCTGCATCCAGGCAGCCTACAGCGTGATGCCATGGCTGATCCTGATGAGTTGCTGTGTGAGTTTTTGCCGGATGGTCAACTAACGCGGGTCAACCCAGCCTACTGCCATTACTTTGGCATTGCCCCCGACCAAGTGTATCAACACAATATTTTTGACTTTTTACCCCGCCCCGATCGCCGTCAGCTCACCCAACATCTGAAACATCTTACCCCCACTACGCCCATGCAGATGATGGAGCATCAGGTGGTGGCGGCCAATGGTGAATATCGATGGCAACTGTGGAGCGATCGCGCCATTTTTGATGAAACGGGTAACCTGCTGCGCTTTCAGTCGGTGGGCCGCGACACTACGGAACGCCACCAAGCGGAGGAGTCTCTGCAAGAACGAGAAGCCCAACTGCGGCAGATTACTGACTCCGTACCCGTGATGATTGCCCAAATTGATGCTCAGCAGCGCTATCAGTTTGTCAACCAGCGCTATGCAACGTGGTTTAATCGACGAGCCGAGCAGATCCTGGGGCGATCGATGCAAGAGGTCATGCCTCCTGATGTCTACAACACGATTTTGCCCTACATCAACGGTGTGCTTATGGGACGCACCCTACAGTTTGAAATGTCCCTGGCTGATTCTACAGGTCGCCTTCATGATATGCAGGTGGACTATATTCCCCAACAGCCGCCCCAGGGGTCGGGATTTTATGTGTTGATTCAAGACGTGAGCGATCGCAAACGGGCTGAACTGGCCCTGCGCGACAGTGAAGAGCGCTTCCGCACCGTGGCAGATTTCACCGAGGACTGGGAATATTGGGTGGGCCCAGATGGGCAATTTCTCTACATGTCTCCCTCCTGCCAACGGCTAACCGGCTATAGCGTGAGCGAGTTTGTTCAAGATCCCAGTCTGTTAGAGCAGCTCGTCTATCCCGACGATCGCCCCCAGGTGGAAATGGCCCAAACCCAGGCGATGAATGCCCCCACCTCCCTCGACTTTCGGATTGTGACCCGCAGTGGGCATGTGCGTTGGCTATCGCAGATGTCTCAGCCGGTCTACAGCGATCAGGGGGAATGGCGAGGTATCCGGTCGAGCAATCGCGATATTACCGATCGCAAGCGGGTGGAACAGGAGCTGCGGGAGCAGGTGCATCGGGAGCAAGTGTTAGGGGCGATCGCTCAACATATTCGCCAGTCGCTGAAGCTGGATGAAATTCTCACCACCATCACCACCGATATTCGCAATCTGCTGGAGGTGGATCGGGTGATTATTCAACATCTGGAACCCGACGGCACGGGATTGGTCATTGAAGAATCCTTGGCCAATGACCAGCTCTCAATGCTGGGTTGGATCGTGCGCGATCCTTGGACGCTAGAGAAAAAATATCTGTCGCTGTACCAGCACGGCCGCGTGTTGGCGGTGGAGGATATCTACGAGCAGCCTCTCAAGCCCCATCAGCAGGAATTTTTAGAATATTTCAACATCCGCGCTCAGCTTGTGGTGCCACTGCTGCAGGGAGAAACGCTGTGGGGGCTGATGATTGTGCAGCAGTGCAAGATAATCCGCCATTGGAAGCCGGGAGAAGTGCGCCTGCTACAGCAACTGGCCACCCAATTTAGTATTGCCATCCAGCAGGCCGAACTGCACGAGGAACTGAAGCAAGCCAATCAGAAACTGCAGCGCATTGCCTTTTTGGACGGCCTTACCCAAGTGGCCAACCGCCGCCGGTTTGATCAATATCTTGACCATGAGTGGCGCAGGCTGATGCGCGATCGCCAGCCCCTCTCATTACTGATGTGCGATATTGATTTTTTCAAGTATTACAACGACACCCACGGCCACCAAGAGGGCGATCGCTGCCTACGGATGGTGGCTAATTTGATCAGCCAGTTGGTCAAACGGCCAGCGGATCTGGTGGCTCGCTACGGCGGTGAAGAATTTGCGGTGATCTTGCCTAATACAGAACAAGAGGGAGCCATCCAGGTTGCTAAAACTATTGGGGCAGGCATTCGGGCCATGGAAATCCACCATGAAGTGTCCCAAAACTCCTCCCACGTCACCATTAGCATTGGTGTTGCCACCTACATTCCTACCCGCAATAACTTTCCAGAAATCCTGATTCGTATGGCAGACTCCGCCCTCTATGAGGCGAAACGCCAAGGGCGCAATACCTATCGTATCTGTAGCGAAACGGAAGGTATGCGCTTGGGGCTCTTGCCTGGCGAACTCAATGGCTCAACCCCCAGTGATTCTACAGATCACTATCCTGCAGATCACTATCCCGCTGAGCATCCTACTGAGGATCTGGATGGGGCAGACTCTCTCAAGTTGAGGCCGAAGCAGAATCATCCTGATGACTCGGCCAATGGCTAAAGGGTTGGCAAAACGTGGCTAGGGATATTAAGTCAACGGCAGCAGCCTGCTGGGCTTGGGCGCGATCGCTCTCGGTATTGTAGCCCCAGTCGGCCAGGAACAGCCGCACGTCATGCAGATCGTCTTGCCCCTGCACCGACTGTAAGGCCTTGAGCCGATCTTCCACAAACCAGATCACGCTCTGGCTCCCATAGCGCGATCGCAACTGGCGCAGGGTTTGATACTTAGGTTGCTTCACTTCCTTACCTAAAATCATCGATGGATCAAGCTGGATCCCCTGCTGCTGCAACAGTTGCATCACAAACCGTCCTTCCTTCGTGGTGACAATCGCCACCGTACATTGGGCGATCGCCTCCTGCAGTCGGGCAATCACCCCAGGATAGAAGCGATGCTGGGCTAGCCAATGGTCTACGTCTCGGGCAATCCACTCATCCCGAACGCCGTCTACCGTGGTGGCTAGGTGGGCGCTGTCGAGCTGCTCGGCGGTGACTAGATCATGGGCGAGGGTCGGCCAGTCGTTCAAAATATCGGCATCGGCGGCACCCAACAGGAGCGATCGCAGCAGCAGCGGCATCTCCCAACCCGTTTCTACCACCGGCCGCAGGCGGTAAAAGCGCTCAGCCAGCCCTGCCGGTGGCTGAGCCGACATTGGCGACCAGATGCGGCCATAGGCTTGCCATGCCGTCTGGAAATATTCAATCAGTCCATCGCACAAGACACCATCAAAATCAAGTGCCAGAATAGTGGGCGACGTTGTCTTCATGCCAGTTGCCTCTGAGTGAGCGATCGGGCCCGATGGGGTCAGACCGATTATCAAAGTGGCACGGTCGATCCGTCAAGGCAGCGATCGCTTGTCTATAGTGACTCCAGTTCCCCCCATGGTTCTATGGGATGCTGATCGAATCTCTTGTACCCCCCTAAAAACTACCCCCCAAAACCTGTTATGACGACCACAACGCCGATCCGTGTGACCCCCAACGCCGATCAGATCGCCCGCACCAAGGCTGCGATCGACCACTACATTACCTCGATTGACCAAAATCCCGATCGCCGAGATGGAGCCTATCCCTACTACCTGTTCCATGAACCCGGTCAGCCGATTTTCGGAACGGTCATGCTGTTCCATGGCTTCAGCGCCCGCCCCCACCAAATGTGGCGCTTGGCAGACTATCTGTTCCGCAGTGGGTTCAATGTTTACCAAGCCAGCTTAGCTGGACATAGTTTCTTACCTGCCGATCGCTATTGGCCCCAAATTGACCTCAAACCCGAGTATGCCGAACCCCTGAAGCGTAAGGTCAAGCAAGATCCGGTGCTGATGGGCATGCTGACCCAGATGATGGGTGGTGATCCGACTCAGATCAAACATCCTAATCCCCTGCAGCAGGCCGCTCTGGCAGCTCGACTGCTCAGGATTGAGCCTGAATTATTCCAGATCAAAAAAGCGCTGGAGGATTATGATAACCCTAACTTTGATCGCTATTTCACCTCGTCCCATGAGAATTATCTAACCGAGGCGCGATCGCGTTTGACGGAGCTCGACGCCATGCCGGGAGCAATCTACACCATCGGTCTGTCGGTGGGCGGTGCCGTTGCGTTGGCCCTGGCGGCAGATCAGCCCGATCGCATTCAGCGGGTAGTTGCCTACGCACCCCTGCTGGAAATCCATGGCAAGGACAATGAACTCTATGTCAACATTGCTGGGCCCTTGGATTTACAGGAAGCGGGTTGGGATCCATCGCTACGTTTCCCGGTGGGTTGCTTTACGGCCAATAACCGCTTTGGAGACTTTGTCCTGCGTCCTGAAAGTATGCGTACCCTACGCCGCATTCCCACCTGCTTGATTTTGACTGAGAATGAAGATGCGGCTGATCTGTCTACCAATGAGAAATTCACTCAAAAACTAGGCGGGGAAGCTCAAGGTCATTATTCTTACCTGTATTCTGCAGGTGATCTTGTTCCCCATCCCATGGTCGATCCCACAGAGGTTAGCCAAAGTATGAGCAATCGCTATTGGCAAACGATGTATCAGGAAACCTATCGCTTCTTAGTGCAGGGTAGGATCGACCCGGATAACCTAGCGCGTCTCCATCAAGATGGGCAGCTTCCCCTGGTGCCCGATTTAACCTAGGAGCGTTGGGTGGCGATCGCTAGCCGTACACCCTCCAAGGTACGCAATTCGTCCATCACTTGCACCACTAACCCGTGGGGAGTGGCGGCATCCGCTTGGATGATCACCAAAGGGTTTGTATCGGTGAGTTGCGATCGCACCTGGGCCGCGAGCTGATCCACTGCTACAGGCACTTGATTGAGAAACACACGTCCTTGAGCATCCAGAGTCACCACCCATTGCTCCTGAACCTGGGTTTCACTGGTGGCCGCATCGGGCAAGGTCACCGGCAGCCCCTGGGAGCGGGTGAGAAACAGGGTGGACATGATGAAAAAAGCCAGCACCGCGAAAATGGCATCAATCATCGGCACGATGTTGATCTGAGGTGGTGCATCGGTTTCCTCAGGGAGCTGCATAGGGTGCCCCTCCAGCGCGATGGTAGCGACGGTGGAGCAGCTCTAGATGTCCACCATATTCCAAGATCAGGGCTCGCTGCCGTAGGTACAGTCCGCGAAACAGGTTGGCAAAGAAGAGGGTGCTGATGGCGACCACCAGACCCGAGGCGGTGGAAATCAGGGCGCGGCTGATGCCCGCCGTGACGTCGAGGGTTTCGGTGCCGCCAATGTCGCCCACCCGTAGGGCGGCAAAGGCCTCCATTAAGCCCAAAATAGTGCCCAGCAGGCCCAAGAGGGGTGCAACGCTGATCACCGTTTCAAAAATGGTATTGAAGCGCTTCAGGGTAGGCAACTCTGCCTGGGCAGCGGTTTCCAAAGCCAGGCGAAAGTCATCGGGGTTGGCTTGCTCTAGCTGCAGGGCCGATAGAAACACTCGGGCGATTGGAAGCTTCTGGTTGCGCTTGAGCAGTTGAAACGCCTGGGCTGGGTTGCGGGCATAGAGGGCGATCGCTTCCTGAGCAATACGAGTTTGCCGGCCCGTGATTCGCCCCCAGAAGATTAGCCGTTCCAAAATCAGCATCAAGGCTAATATCGACAGCGCAATCAGGGGAATCATCACGACTCCCCCGAGCGACAAGAAGTTTTGAACTGGCATCGCCGAATCAGGCACTAACGAATACCTGGGAAATGGTCAATCTGAGCATACCCGCTCAGGACTAGATTTTTCCCCTCAACCTCTAATCGGTTGAGGCGTAGCTTGACGCCATCAAGGTCAAACCGATCTAGATCTACCATTTCATTGAGAACTTCGGCAAAGGCCATGGTCAAGGTTTCCGAGAGCGATCGCACCTCAGCGGGCACGGCCTCATCCCAAAATTCTGCCTCGCCAAACCGCAGCCGTCGCCGCTTTTCGATCATCAAGGTGGCCTTCATGGAAATGGGCACATCTTGACGGTTGGGCAAATCAGTCTTGGCAGCGATCGCTACCCGATTGCCTGGCAGTAGCGTTACCACCACGTCGCGAAACGATACCGGTTCTCCCCCCGAGAGCTGGGTGAGCACCTCTAGATCGACGTTCTTGAGGCGCTTTTCAACTAAATCGGCCGTGAAGGCATCGTTAATCGCCTTTTCCGACAGCACCACTTGGGCCACCGCCTGGGTGGGCTGGCGCAGACGAATCTGTCCGGCGAAAATACCACCAACATCTAGAGCTACGGCATCGGTTTCAAAGGACATTTCCTCTACCGCAAACTGACGGCGAATCACCAGACCGCGTCCCGTCATCTTGAAGCTGTCAATGCTGCCCTGCAGTAGCTTACTGGATGGGTAGCAACGAACAGCGACATCGACCGCATCACTTTTGGAAAACAAGTGACGGATCGACTGACTCGCCGCCGCATTCAACATCTGTTCTCCAACGTCGGTCTTGGAGCCATTTGCAAATCCAGTCAATCCACCAAACATGCAGTATCCTGCCTACAAGCCATCTGCTCTCTTTGTAACAAAATATGAAGGCTTCGACAACAAGCCGGGGAGCGAATATGGATGATTTGCGCCGACTCTAGGTTTCGGGCTGTCATTTTCAAAACGAGCAGCGATCGCTCAACATCTCGACATACATAGCTTTGAGGCGTTTATCTCCGAGATCTCCCCACCACAGCATCGGAGTTTCTGATGATTGAGATTGGAAAGCCTAATGGCGATCGCCCCCCCAACCCAGCGGTTCGGCAGACTTGGGGGATGGCTGTTCAAAGCAGTGCAAATCACACTAATCTAGATAGAAGCGCAAATGGGTGCCGCTAAATCTAGACCGACACCCGCAGGATGCGACGGCTTCACAGATTGGGTTTGATCCCCATGGGATGCCCCGATCTAGACTGAATGCGTTGGTTCCAGCCTTGCGCCTTGCCTGTCTTCGGCTAAAACCCGATGCTAGACAGCCCATTCATAACCATTTGATTATAAATTTGGACGTTGCGCGTGCCCAAAGTAGGCATTATATATAACGATACGAAGCCGGTCGCCTGTCGAGTTGCCACGGAGCTAGACGAAAAGCTCCGCCAGTTAGGATATGACGTGCATCGGCTGTCGGGCGCAGGAGGCATCCTTGGCTACTCCAGCCCCGATGATCCTGTTCAGCGAACTCCCATCGAGGATTTGGTTCCGCCCCATTTCGATGCAGATATGGACTTTGCCATGGTGCTGGGGGGCGATGGCACGGTGCTGGCTGCGGCTCGCCAGGTTGCGCCTACGGGCGTGCCTCTGCTCACCATCAACACCGGGCATATGGGCTTTTTGACCGAAGCCTATCTCAACCAACTACCCCAGGCGATCGACTGCGTCCTCAGCGGTGACTACACCATTGAGCATCGCGTCATGCTGGTCGTGCAAATGTTTCACAACGACCAGTTGGCCTGGGAGGCGCTGTGTTTAAACGAAATGGTGCTGCACCGAGAACCCCTGACCAGCATGTGCCATTTTGAAATTGCCATTGGCCGCCACGCCCCCGTTGATATTGCTGCCGATGGTGTGATTGTATCGACCCCCACGGGCTCCACCGCCTATGCGCTTTCGGCCGGCGGCCCTGTAATTGCGCCGGGGGTGCCGGTGCTGCAATTAATCCCCATCTGCCCCCATTCCCTAGCATCCCGAGCCCTGGTGTTTTCTGACCATGAGCTGGTGGTCATCCACCCTGCCAACCCCGATCGCTTGGTGATGGTGGTGGATGGCAATGCTGGCTGTTATGTGCTCCCCGAAGACCGGGTGCAGGTGATGCGATCGCCCTATAGTGCCAAGTTCATCCGGCTGCGCCCTCCGGAGTTCTTCCAGGTGCTGCGGGAGAAGCTGGGCTGGGGGCTGCCCCACATTGCTAAACCCACTTCCGTGGAACTACCCTAACCTTCCGATTTGTGACCCCAACCCTGACAGCGATGAGGACGGCATCATGATTCCTGAGGGGCTAGGTGATAGGCGATGGGGTAATGCGGTGAATCCTGTGGTGAATCTTGCGATCGCCTCATACACCAGGCCCGCTATTGTGGTAGATAACCATCTATCTCCATCAATGGTTTAGCCGTCCATACTAGTTTCACACCCACAGTTTCACGTCTACACCTGTCCCATGGCAACTGAACATTTGTCGAATCCACCGCTTGGAGATGTGATGGCTCCAAGTCGTCCAAAAATTACGCTGTTTACTATGTTTCGTCTTGGCCTCTTCCAAATGGGGCTAGGGCTACTGTCCTTGCTCACCCTAGGGGTGTTAAACCAGGTGATGATTTCCGAGCTGCGCATTCCAGGCGTGCTGGCAGCAGGGGCGATCGCCATGTATCAGTTCGTGGCCCCGGCTCGGATCTGGTTTGGCCAAATGTCTGACTCGCGGCCCATTCGCGGCCATCATCGCACCGGCTATGTGTGGATTGGCATGACGCTGCAAGCCATTTGCCTCTTCCTTGCTGTGCAGGTGGTTTGGCAACTGGGCGCGAGTGTTGAAACGGCGGGTTGGGCAGCGCCAACCTATGGTTGGGTGGGGCTGCTGGCGCTGATGTTTGGATGCTACGGACTTTGTATTAGCGCTAGTTCAACGCCTTTTACCGCCCTGTTAGTTGACATTTCCGATGAAGATAACCGCTCCAAGCTAGTGGGCATCGTCTGGGCGATGCTGATGGTGGGGATTGTCGTCGGGGCGATCGTCGGCGAGGTGATGCTGTCTGGCATGACGCCCGATACGCTGCAGGCCGGCATCAACCGCCTCTTCATCCTGTTTCCCCTAGCGGTGATCGGGCTGACGGTGATCGCCACCGCTGGCGTCGAAAAGAAATATTCTCGCTATGCTCTGCGCTCCACCGTAGCAGATCGAGAAGAGCAGATTACCCTAGGGCGATCGCTGCGGATTTTGACCGCCTCTCGCCAAACCGGTATTTTCTTCGGCTTTTTGCTGATGATGACCATTAGCCTATTCCTCCAGCAGCCGGTTTTAGAACCCTATGCCCGCGAGGTGTTTCAAATGACCATCGGCGAAAGTGCTGGGCTCAACAAATATTGGGGCTATGGCATCTTGGCGGGCATGGCTCTATCGGGCTTTTGGATTGTGCCGAAGCTTGGTAAGAAACGTTCAGCCCAGCTAGGTTGCTTGTTGACTGCCATGTGTTTTGGCTTAGTCCTGCTGTCGGGCATCACCCAAACCCAAGGACTCCTGAAGCTAGCGGTACTGCTGTTTGGTCTATCCTCAGGCATTCTGACGAATAGCGCCGTCAGCCTGATGCTTGACCTAACAGCAGCGGAAACAGCCGGTACCTTTGTGGGGGCGTGGGGGCTGGCCCAAGCCATGGCCCAGGCTAGCGCTACACTGCTGGGCGGAGCCTTGCTGGATATTGGTCGCAGTGTCTTTACCCAAACCTATCCGGCCTTTGCCTTAGTCTTTGCTCTGGAAGCTATGGGGATGCTCGTGGCCATGGGCTTACTTGCCCGAGTCAATGTTCAAGAGTTTCAAACCACGTCGAAAAAAGCGATCGCTGCCGTTCTAGAACAAGAGTTGGAGTAGGGTGCTGTTAGGCGAAGCCGTAACGCACCTCCCACGAGGCTGCCGTTAGAACAAGACTTAGAGTAGATCAGCCCTCTTATCGGCCCTCTAGCCGCCACCCTCTTCCAAGTCCCCAAGCGGCTCTCCATAGGCATCCGGGAAACGCTCATCTTGGTCGGGGTTCCAGTCAGGATTCAGGGGCGATCGCGGATCCTCCGGCGGAGACCATGGAGCCATACGTTCATCCATCGCCTCCTGAACCGGTGTCATAGATTCAGCCGTCATCTCTCGAATTTGCTGCTGCCACACCTGGATGTCAGACTGAGCCTCAGGATGGAGCGATCGATAGCTAGGAATACGCCGAGCCTCGCGAATGGCGCTTTCTAAATCTTCGACCTCCCCTGAGCTAGCTATCTGCCGCGCCTGCGCTAGCCTAGGAGCATCTTCGATCGCCTGTACCTGAGCCTGCCAGGTGGTAATCAACGATTGAGCTTGGTCATAGTGGGGCGTTCCCCAGATGATGCGCCGAGCATTGACGATCGCTTCCCGCAGATCGTCTACGTTGCTCGATTGAGCCAGAGCTTGAGCCTCTTGAAGAACTTGCAAATCTCGCTGATCCCGCTCCTGCTCCCACTGGGTACGCCGTCCCTCCGTGGACGTCGTCAGGTTAGTGCGACGGCGCTTGGCAGCCTCCGCTAGCCATTGCTCCTGTTCCCGCCCTTCTTGGGCCCGCCGAGCCAGCTCAGGATAACGCTCCATGGCCCAATAGCGATTATCTAGCGTCAGCAGGTCTCGGCCTCGACTTAGGGCCACATCCCAATTACCCAACGCCATAGCATCATCCGCTCGACTATAGATCGCTTCGGCGTCCTGCCAAACCGCTTGCCAGGCATCCATGCGATCGCGGGCCTGGATATAGGCATCGGTGTTAGGCGGCACCTGGCCGGCCAACTCCACGGCTTCATCTAGGTGCCCAGTTTGAAACTGTTCCTCTGCTAGCTCTAGTAATTCCGCAGACCAATCTTGCACGAGGCGATCGCCTTGGCCACGGCTGGGGCTATTGCTGGGCAGGCGATCCACTAGCGCGATCGCCTGCTGAAGACTGTCGGATGTTCCCTCATCCGCAAGCTGCTGGGCACAGTAAATTCTGAGGCTATCGGAATGCTCGGCGTCAAAATAGCGAGGGCAACTCGTGCTCTCAGGCATTGTCATCAACATCTTGAAGGCGATCGTCAGCGCTCCAACCGGCAAAAGAACCAGTAAACTGAGCCATAGGCTCCAGCCAATGCGCTTGGCCCAAATCACAACAGGAGACATTTGGCTAGAGGAGGACGGTGGTGACTTCATCAGACCGTTAAACCCGTTCAGCAGCGCTTTCATTCTACCTGATCCAGTCTTGGAGGTCGGGTGTTCAGTTCGGGCAGTTTTCCTAGAGAATAGAGGAGACAGAACGCAGTTCGTGATGATCAAACGTGCATGATGGATATTAAGAACGGATTTGTAGCAACCGTGGGCCATACACCGCTCATTCGGCTCAACAGCTTCAGTGACGAAACCGGCTGTGAAATTCTTGGAAAAGCGGAATTTCTCAATCCAGGAGGCTCTGTCAAAGACCGAGCTGCGCTCTACATCATCAACGATGCAGAAGCACGCGGCCACCTGAAACCCGGCGGCACTGTTGTTGAAGGAACCGCAGGCAACACCGGCATTGGCCTAGCCCATATTTGTAACGCCAAGGGCTACAAATGCCTGATTATTATCCCAGACACCCAGTCCCAGGAAAAAATGGACGTGCTGCGTACCCTCGGGGCAGAAGTGCGTCCGGTGCCAGCCGTGCCCTACCGTGATCCCAACAACTACGTGAAGCTCTCAGGGCGCGTGGCTGAGGAATTGGACAATGCCATTTGGGCTAACCAGTTTGATAATCTGGCGAACCGCCTCGCCCACTATGAAACCACGGGGCCGGAAATCTGGGCGCAAACCGACGGCAAAATTGATGCCTGGGTGGCAGCAACGGGGACGGGGGGCACCTATGCAGGGGTCGCTATGTACCTCAAAGATCAAAATCCAGCGGTGCAAACCGTGGTGGCTGATCCTATGGGTAGCGGTCTCTACAGCTATATCAAAACTGGGGAAATTGCCCCCACCGGCAGCTCCATCACCGAAGGCATTGGCAATAGCCGCATCACCGCCAATATGGAGGGGGCTCCCATTGACGACGCCATCCAAATTGATGACCAAGAATGTTTGCGGGTGGTGTATCAACTCCTACACCGCGATGGGTTATTTATGGGCGGTTCTGTCGGCATCAACGTCGCGGCGGCTGTTGCCCTAGCTAAGCAAATGGGCCCGGGACATACCATCGTCACCGTACTCTGTGATAGCGGCAGTCGTTATCAATCTCGCCTCTACAACCCCGACTGGCTGAAAAGTAAGGGACTTTCGCTCACGGATTGATTCGTCCAGAGGTAGTCATTGGGCAGAGAGCGATCGCTTTTGTCCTGTACCACAAGGGCGATCGCTTTTGTCTTGAATGCCTAGATGGGCTGCAAGGGCGATCGTTGATCCTCGGCTGATCGTGAAGATTGTCTGAAGCTAACGATATAACACCTTGACATGAGCGGATTAGGCTGACACCGGTCTGTATAATTACTCTAATTGGAGTGTTATCAAGGATGCGATCGTCATAACCCTCCCTGTGGGGGTGTTATGCAGATCAAAGGGGAGGCATTCAGTATAAACAATAGTTAGCTCTCCAATCCTCAACACAGTTGTAAGTGAAGCCTTCATCTCCCTAAGTTCAAATTTTTATCAAACTACGCTTATTGTAAAATTTCGTATAAGCAAGAAGCTTTGTAGCATAGACTACTTAAGCAATATTGATATGGCTTGGATATCATGCTACTTTGTTCAGAGAAAAAACATACTTTTATGCCATGCTTAAACTAAGGCTGAAGCGCTTTGGTAAGAAAAAAGAGCCTAGCTATCGAATAGTAGCTGCTGATAGTAGAGCCAGGAATCAAGGGCGAACTATTCAGGAGCTTGGGTTTTATAATCCAAGGACTAAGGAAATCAGGTTAGATGCTGCGGGGATTGTAAGCTTTTTGAAGCAAGGTGCGCAGCCGACGAAAACTTTAGATTCTCTATTGGCTAGATCCGGAGTTTATAGACATTTAGAGGAAAATAAAACTAAGCTAGATCTAAGATCTTTGGAGTCTAACTTGCAATTAGACTTACATAGTGAGGAGAAATTTGAAGAAGGCAGTATTGTGAACTTAAGAGTGAACTTAAAATTCCCTTCTAAAGTTGATTTATCAGAAACTCTTGATTTAAAGCTTTGTCTTGATAGGGATACATCAACTTCCGACTGGGAAGAACCTTTACTGATTAATGTTTTGCTAGAAGTTGATGAACAAATTTTTACAATTAAAGATACATCTATTAGGACTGCTATTGTACCTGCTCAAGGCAAGTCTGAATGGTTGGGTTTCCCATTGACTCCAAGGCAAATGGGCAAAGGTGAAATTTCTATTAGACTTTTTCAGGATACTGCTTACATAGGTAATTGGGAACTAGAAGCTACTGTATGGCAAGAAACAGGAGAAGAAAAGAGGAACAAGCCGTCTTTGTCCCGCGTCAACCTGAAGAGCGTGCAGACTTAGTAATTTTTGTTGATCGAGATACTAGGGAATCCAAATATAAATATCACCTGATATGTGATCACCCTAACTTAGCACGCGCTTACGGACCTTGTTTGAGTCCTAAGAATCTAAATGATTATATTGAAATTCTTGGAAATCGCATTGAACGTGTTAATCAAATTTACTCTAAATATGATCAATTTCAAAAAAATGGATCTCTAAGTCCTCAGAGTATAAGTGAACTACAAAGAGATTTAGAAATTATTGGGATTGAATTATATAGAAATCTCTTTGATGATGAGTTTAAAGCTCTGTACTGGGATATATTGAAAGACAATGTAAAAAGTGTGTTAATACATTCAGAAGACTTGAGGATTCCCTGGGAACTTGTAAGACCTTCTAAAGATGAAGCCGAGGATCTTTTTTGGGGCGAAAAGTTTGAGCTAGCACGTTATCCTAAAAATCTAAGAATGCCTCGTACAATTCATGTAAGAAAAATTGTGCTCATCTCGCCCCCTCTTTCACAAGATTCATCTGAGGTATTTCATAGATCATCTGCTCAGGAGGAGTTTGATCTGATAAGGCAAGCTTTTAGCAATGTGGATTTTGAAGAAGTAAACCCACCTAATAAACAGGCTATAGAGCAATTATTTCAACAAAGCAATAGCTTTTCTAATCTACATTATTTTGGTCACTGTAGGTTTGTGCAACTTGATCCAGATGCATCTTGCCTAATACTTGCCAACGGTGAAACTCTAATGGCCAGAGAAGTTGTAGGCAGGTTGCTAGGATTTGCCTCAAATGGTAATCAAGCATTCATTTTTATGAATGCTTGTGCTAGTGCAGGAGATAACTTTAATTTTTCTGGTGTCAATGGATGGATTAGGGTGTTTGTTTATGATGCAAAATGTAGTGGGTTTATAGGAACATGTTGGGAAGTTTCTCATTTTGCTGCTTGTAAGTTTTCAGCCTTCTTCTACAATTCGGTAACTAATTCAAGTGGACTAATGACTGTTGCAAGGGCTTTGAAAGATGCGAGACTTGACTTGAGAGATCTTTATCCTGGCGATCCTAGCTGGCTGAGTTACACTATCTACGGTGAACCATTCGCTAAATTTGTACTCCAATAGAACCCTTACAAAGGTAATAATCATGAATGAGGATAGAATCTGGGTAGTTACTGTTAGACAGTCAACCACATTAACAGAAAGACGGGAACTTATTGAAACACAAATTGACGTTGGTGTTCTATCGGGAGAGCTACAATCTTTTCTTTCCAAATTAGGCTCTATTTTGACAGCAACACCAAAAGCAATAGGAGACTATGAACTTGATGAAATTGAATTATCTGCTGAGGTTTCAGCATCAGGAACAATTAAGATTCTTGGAAGTGGAATTGAATCGAGTTTAGGAAGCGGTCTGAAATTTGTATTTCGTCGTAAAGCGTAGTAGCTGATCATAACGTTTTAATTTTGAAACTATCTTTTTGCCAAGCATTTAACGAGCTAACAATTCAAATGCGGCAAATGTCTGCGCCCTCTCCACGCCAGCTCACACTCTAGGGATTATTTCTACAGAACCAACCGGATCTGCGACCCTTGAGCTTGTTTTTCACTTCAATACGGGTCTGAAACGCCGCTTTGAGGTGAGGTATGTGGGTGACCGCTAAGATAGGCAAAATCATCAGCGATCGCTTGGATATCTGCCACCAAACGTTCACAGCCTGCTGCATCCTGGGTACCAAATCCCTCATCGATAATTAGGGTTTGCTGAAAAAAGAGCAACAAACTGTAAGATGTCGAGCTGTCGCCGTGGATGCAATTGCAAAGCTAGAATGAAAGGGCGATCGCTTCTGCTTCCCCAATATCAAGTTCGTTGCTTAGTGCTTTGATAAGGGGGCGATCGCTAACAGGATGAACTTGTATCCAGTCAAAGGTTGGTGCTTCATTTACACCTGCAACGGAAAAAGTAGGATCGGCTAACTCTCGAAAAATGTCTGCGCCCTTTCCAAGCCAGCTCACACTGTAGAGACTAGTTCTACAGAACCAACTGAATTTGCGATCCTTGAGCTTGTTTTTGTACCTCAATACGGGTTTGAAACGCCGCTTTGAGGTGCGGCATGTGAGTGACCGCTAAGATACAGGCAAAATCATCAGCGATCGCTTGGATAGCTGCCACCAAACGCTCACAGCCTGCCGCATCCTGGGTGCCAAATCCCTCATCGATAATTAACATTTGCAGCGGTGTGCCAGACTGCTGGGCTAATAGACGAGATAAGGCTAGACGGATAGCAAAATTGACCCGAAAGGCTTCACCGCCAGAATAGGTTTCGTAGGGACGGGTACCCTGGAGGTCACTAATTAAAATATCTAGGGTATCAATTAGCTTGGCATGGCGTTTACTGCGCTTACTCGCTCGCTGAGTAATAAACTGGACATGGAGCTGATGGGCGCTGAGTCGTCCTAGGAGTTGATTGGTCTCTGCCTCTAGGTGGGGTAAGATATTTTCAATCATCAATGCCTGAATGCCGTTTTTGCCACAGGCTTGGGCCAGTTCTTGATAGACCCGATACTGGCGGCGCAGGGTTTGCACCTCGGTCTGTTGGCGATCGCGCTGGTGGATCAAGTCATCGAGCTGCTGCTGCTGTTGCTGGAGGCGACCCAGGTGAGCTAAGTGTTGATCCCTCTGCGATCGTCCCTCGGTTAGCTGATATTCCAAGAGAGCGATCGCCTCTGTGGCATCTGGCGTTGAGTCTAACTGTTGGCTAAGCTGAGCAATTTGCTGCTGCACGTCCTGTAGACGGTGCGATCGCTCCTGCCACTCGGCTTCGATCTGCTGGCGCTGCTGCTGCACTTGGGGTAGCTGCTGCTGGGCTTGATGCAGATCTTGGTAACGCAACTGCCAGCCTTGGTTCTGGCGAATAGCATCTTTCACGGCCGCATGGGCCGGTGCATCATAGCCAAGCTGGAGCAAGCGATCGCTGACCTCCTGAAGCTGTTGGTAGAGCGGCGATTGGTGGTGTTGCTGTAGATCATGATCGATCTGGGCGCGACGAGCTTCCAGAAGCGGACGCTGCTGAGCTAACTGGATCTGGCGCTGCTGGGCGCTGTGAATTTCGGCTTGGCGCAGCTCTGCCCAACGCCAGCGATCCACCTGTCCGCGCGCTAGGGCGTGATTTTTGTCGTCATACTGCAATTGGCTGAGGGTATGGTCAATTTCCTGCCACTCTTCCTGCCATTCTGCCGCATAGCCGCCCGATTCTAGGGAACGTGCTAGGGCATCCCGCTCGGCAATCAGCTCCTGAAGCTGGGTTTTCACCGTCACCACACCCTGAAGCTGTTCCTGCAGACGCCCCCGCCGTTCCAGCATGGCTCCGTAATTCGCCAATTCATAGTCCAAATCGCGATATTCCTGGCGCAGAACCTGAATTTCTCGCTCCGAGGCGGATAACTGCTCCCGCACCACCCAAAGCCGTTTGAGAATGGCGGCTTGGTCGGCTTGATGGCGTTCGAGCACCACCCGCCCATGCTGTTCATCCAAGGGGCGATCGCAGAGGGGACAGGGAGGATAGTCTGCCACCTCTAGTTGGTAGGGGGTGCCCTGATCCTGACAGGTCTGCCTTGCCTCCTGCGCGTCTACCTGCAGCGATCGCAACTCTTCTTCAATGGATGGATTGAGGGAGCGATCGTTCAACCAAGGGCCTGCCTGCCGTTTGAGCCACTGAATTTTTTGGTCTAGCTCCGCCAGTTGGGTTTCATAGATACGTTGATCGGCCTGCAGCCGTTCCATAAAATTACGGCGCTCCAGACCCTTGTCGCGCACCTGCTGTTGATACAGCCGTCGCTCCTCTAGGTAATGGAGTTGGGTGCTCAGCTCCGCCGCAGACTGGGTTAAGTTGGGCTGCCGCTGCTCTTGAAGCTGGAGCTGCTGAATCTGATGGTTAAACGCATCCAGGCGGGCCTGGAGATGGGCCTGGGCTCGTTCCGACTGAGACTGGAGCTGCTGCCGCCGCTGGATCAGGGGTGCCACCTGCACCTGTAGGCGATCCAACTGCTGAAGCTGCTGCCGCGCTAGCCGCAGACGTTCTAAGGCGTCGCCAATTTCCCCTGCCTTACTGAGCACCTGCTGCACCTCCTGTTCCTGCTGCACCAGGGAGGTTAGCTGGGCCTCAACCTGGTGGTGCTGATCCTGCAGGGCGGCGATCGCGGTTTGGTGCTGCTGCTGAAGCTGCTGGTGTTCTGCCGTCAGGGTTTGGTAGGTATGAAACGTTTGGGTGAGCGCTACATCCTTGGTTTGCAGCGCCTGCAGATGGGCATAGCCCTGGGCGATGGCGTCGGACTGACTGAGAATGGTCTGCAGCGATCGCTCTTGGGTCTGTAATGTCGTAAGCTGCTGCTGGAGCTGCTGACAGTCTTGCTGAAGCTGCTGGGCTTGGTGGTGGTGACGCTGGAGCTCCTGTTGCCCAAGCTGGCGCTGCTGCTGCTGGATGTGTAACGCCTGCACCTGGGCCGTATGGGCCTGCTGCTGCTGGGTAAGCTGCTCTAGGGTGTTTTCCAGGGTCAAGCGTTCTGTAGCCAAGCGATCGCTCTGGAGAAGCTGCTGCTGAATTTGCTCTAATCCTCGCTCCAGCACCTCCATCTCAGCACGAACCTGACGCGATCGCTCCTTAGCTTGTTCCGAAAGGCGATCGTATTGATCCAGCTTCAGCAAATCTGCCAGCACCTGCTTGCGCTCCGCTGGCCGCTTCAGCATGAACTCATCCGCCCGCCCTTGGCGCAGATAGGCCGAGTTAATAAACGTCTCATAGTCCAGCTTAAGATGCTGCTGGATTAAACTTTGGGTGGCGCGGGAACCTCGCTGGGTTAGGGTTTGGAAGCCACTGGGGGTTTCAATCTGAAACTCCAGAGAACTGGGCTGCCCCCGATAGCGCGTGCGGATAATCCGATAGACCTGCTCCCGATAACGAAAGGTATAGTCTACCTGGGCTTCCAAGGCCCCTTGGTAAATCACATCATCATCACTTGCCGCTCGTCCCTGGCCCCAGACCGCCCAAGCGATCGCTTCCAGTAAGGACGATTTACCTGCCCCATTGGCACCACAAATACAGGCTACGTGCAATCCACGAAAATCCAGAGTAGCCTGGCGATAACTAAGAAAATTCCTAAGTTTGAGAGATTGCGGAATCATGGACCATTAGCCATGGACGATCGCTTGTCTCATAGCTTAACAGTACATTCGCACTTTGATACACATGAACGGAAAATTTTCTTAAAAATTCAGCCATTTGGTATTTGCCAGCCCCATTTTTTCCTAGGCCTCCCCATTGCCGCCTAGGTTCTGCATACTAAAGACACAGACTCTAAACCGCGATATCTTCATCCAAGCCATGACAACGACTCAGTCCACCATTTTTGAACGATTTCTGGCTCCTCTGTTCAGCCAGTTTCTCCTGGATGAAGCAGCTCTGCTCCGCCAGCGCGACAGTATTGATTGGGAAACGGAGTGCGATCGCCTCTCGTCGCCCACGGTCGCTTATCCCGACTATTACCGCAGCCAAAATTTCCACGGCATCCAAAATGGTTACCTGACCGCCGACGCGGCGATCACCTATGATCCGATTACCCAATACGTCTTGCTGCCTAACGAAACCTGGATTCGTCAAGGCCTGTGCGATCGCGTCCAAGGGCAACCCCGGCGCATCCTCGACCTAGGCTGTGGCACGGGTTCCACCACCGTGTTGCTCAAGCAAGCCTTTCCCGATGCCGAGGTGGTGGGTCTGGATCTATCGCCCCATATGCTGGTGATGGCCCACCAAAAAGTTCGGCTCAACGGTCTATCCATCGACTTCCGCCACGGTCTAGCCGAAGCCACTGGCTTCCCCGATGCCAGCTTTGATGTGGTAACCGCGTCCCTGCTGTTCCATGAAACTCCACCCGCGATCGCCCAAGAGATTCTCCGGGAATGCTTCCGGCTGCTCAGTCCTGGCGGGCAGGTGCTGATTCTCGATGGCAACCAAGCCACTCTCCGCCAAGTCACCTGGCTCACCGAAATCTTTGAAGAACCCTACATCAAGGCCTATGCTGCCGGCTCGGTGGACGACTGGATGCAGGCCGTCGGCTTTGAAGCGGTGCAAACGGAGAACAATTGGTGGAGCAACCAGGTCACCCGCGCCCAAAAACCGCTGCCGGTTAACAGCCCAGACTGGTCACCTAGCGGTGATGTTCAGGTTGCCATGGGCTAACCGGGGCTAATGGTGCAGAACAGCGATCGCTCCCCTGAAGCAGACTGGACGGATTGGGAGAGCGATCGCTGTTTTCATCAGACCGTTTAGAGCCGGTGCCTCTAGAGCCAACCTTGATACCTAGGGCACAGTGCTAAGCCAATGGCGATCGGGCCGGGATCAACCTAGGAAGCAACCAAACAGTACAAAAGTCACGCTGGTTGGTTATTAGAAATAATATGTAAGTCAACCTGAGGCAGTTCCCGCATCAATCGTTGCACAATTGAACCTTTCAATAAGAGGCGAAATCGGGAACGACGAGTTTCACCTAAAACAATTTGTGTAATACGTTCTTGGTCTGAAATATCAGCGATCGCACTCACAATATCTGAAGATTCTCTCCTAACAAATTCTCCTTCAAACTCTTGACATAGGCGTTTGCAGGTTTCAATATGTAGCGTCTCTGGTTTCGATAAGAATTTACCTGCAGGGGCAACAAATAGGACGAATAACCGACCATTCATTTGATTGGCAATTCGGGCACCACGCCGCAGGAGTTGAATCGAATTTGGATACGTTGAAATGCATACTAAGATGCGCTCTTGAATATTACAATGAAGATTTTGACCTGTGGAAACAGATTCCTCCTCAATATTATCAGCAATTTCTCGCAGCGCCAGCTCTCTCAGGGCAATCAGATTGCTCCGGCGGAAAAAGTTTTGTAGAGCTTGATCAATCTTTTCGGGGGCATAAATCTTACCCTCTTGAAGGCGTTCCTGCAGCATTTCTGGGGTAACATCAACCACGACAATTTCATCCGCTTCGTCAATGATGCGATCTGGGATGCGCTCTCGCACCACTACCCCAGAAATACGATGCACAAGATCATTTAAGCTTTCCAAATGTTGGATATTGACGGTTGAGTAAACGTCAATACCAGCCTCTAGAATCTGTTCCACATCCTGATAGCGCTTGTCCCACTGAGAGCCTGGCACATTGGTATGAGCGAGTTCATCTACCAATACTAATTGGGGAGCCCGTTTCAAAATGGCTTCGGTATCCATTTCTCGAAGCATGACTCCCCGACAATTGACCTGTTTACGCGGAATCAACTCCAGACCTTCTGCTTTCAGGGCAGTTTCTTCCCGAGCATGAGTTTCTAATAACCCAATGACCACATCAACACCATCTTGCTTAAGGGCATGTCCTTCTTCAAGCATTCGATACGTTTTGCCGACACCAGGTGCCATACCAATAAAGATTTTATGCTTACCTCGGCGATGAGGTTTTTGGTAGCTAGCAGAGGCGATCGCAGCAGAGTTGTACATAGAAACAGGACGAAGTGATGTTGAAAGGTCTATGGGGCGGAAGGTTAAGAGGGTTAGAGCTGATCTAATGCCAGATTTAGGGTGACTGTATTGACTGCTGGTTCACCAAAGATACCTAAGAAACGACCTTCGGTATGTTGTTCAATGAGAGTTTGTAGATTGTCAGGTGCAAGGTTGCGAACGGCAGCGATCCGATCGAGTTGGTTGAACGCACTAGCGGGTGAAATATGAGGGTCTAGTCCTGAACCAGAGGAATACAAGAGATCCGCAGTAGGCTCTATTCCAGCAGCTTGGAGGCGCTCGGCTTCAGACTGAATGCGCTCCAGTAGCGCCGCATTGCTAGGTGCCAAGTTACTAGCCCCAGATATGCCAGTGGGGGCAGCATCTTCACCTTGGCTATAGTCAATTGCACTGGGGCGACTCCAAAAATACTCGTCACTGCTAAAGGTTTGTCCAATCAGGGCCGAGCCGATAATTTGCCCCTGGTCGTTGGTGATCAGACTGCCATTGGCTTGGGTGGGAAAGAAGCCCTGTCCAATCGCGAAAATTAGCATGGGGTAAATTAGAGCAGTGAGTAGCCAAAGGACGACTGTGGTGCGGATGCTGGTGGTAATATCTCGAATCATTGTTTTTACAGAACGTTGGGTTGACAAGAGTAGGGTTGGAAGGACGAAAGGTTGGAATGACTAAGACTTTAGGAAGGTGTTGGAAAACGTATCTTTGTGGCGGCGATGGTGGCGATCGCGAATTCTTTTTAACTCCGCTTGACGCATTCGTCGCTTCATTCGACCGATATGAATCTGTTCGCGGATTTGGGCAATCAGTCTTTTTAGCATGATCAAAACTTCTCCGGTTTGAGAATAACGGCGGTGAGATAGGCGGCTAGTCCGATAACAACCAGACCAAGGAGACCCAGCGCGTATGCATTGCCTCGACTGAGACTATCGGTAGCGGCATAGAGGGCGGGAGCGATCGCTACGTTTAAGAACAAAACCAAAAATATCCCTAAGGCAATTCGAGAGCGGCGTTGCTGCAGACGAATGAGGCAGTCATTGCACATTTCATCGAGGGAAGGCAGGATAAATTTATTCATCAGTGGATTCTCCGTGTGGTGGTTTTTTAGGTATCTGAACATGGAGATGTTGGAACGTTCGAATGCTTTAGCGGAAGGGGATCGTCAAAACAGGGACGAGATTTTAGATTGGTCGTTGCCCGATGTAAGTTATCTTCGGCGAGTTGATATGTGGGATCGAGACCAAGGGCAGCACGATAGAATTTGAGGGCTTCTAAGCGATCGCTTTCACATTCAGCAATCAGACCCAGCAACGTTAAA
The DNA here is from genome assembly GCF_016888135.1 of Leptolyngbya sp. CCY15150. Taxonomy (NCBI): domain Bacteria; kingdom Bacillati; phylum Cyanobacteriota; class Cyanophyceae; order Leptolyngbyales; family Leptolyngbyaceae; genus Leptolyngbya; species Leptolyngbya sp. CCY15150. The sequence continues at coordinate 7,707 of NZ_JACSWB010000208.1, read as the reverse complement.
TACTCTGGACGCTCAGGAGCTTGCTTCATTGCTTCGCCTATTAGTTTTCGAGCTTGGGCAAAGTCTCTTTTCTGAGAGCACTGGTAGGCTAGTTCGATTAATTCATCAAAATTTCCGATAGGCATGACACGATATCGTGGGCAGTTCAGTGCTTCAGCGATAACGGCACAAATTTGGTCAGCTTTCAAGGGGTGCTGGAGATAACCGTGGGGCTGATGAATTAAGTCCACCGCACCTTGTTTCATGGCATTGACTGCATCATCTAGGCTGCAATGGTCGCAAATCATCACTACTCGGGTATCGGGATAAAGTGACAACAGTTGTCTCAGTCCCCCTCCTTCGACCTTTTGAGAAATTGCTAGATCTAAAATTACTAGGTCGATAGGCTGTTGTTGCAACTGCTCAAACGCAGCTTCCCAGGTGTCTTCAGAATGGACGCTATAGCCTTCGGCTTGCAAAAATTCTGTCAACATCAGCCGGGTGGCGGTTTCGTGATGCACGATCAAAATACTTATAAACGGTGTGGCATTTTCTGCCGAGACAACCTCTGGCAAATCAGCTTCAGATTGATCGAGTACTTGAACATTTGAACCTTGGTCAACAGACTGTTGAGCTAGATTGCTTGAGGACTCTGACGAGAGTTGAGAAGAGGAAAAAGTCATGATACAAAATCTCCTAGGCTAAGCCAATATTCCCGACCATAAGGTCAATAAACTTGATGGCAATAAAGGGAGCAATAACACCGCCCAAACCAAAGATCAGCATATTGCGCTGCAGGAGTTGATTGGCGGTTAGGGGGCGGAACTGCACCCCTTTCAACGCCAGAGGAATCAGAGCTGGAATGATCAGGGCGTTGTAGATCAGAGCAGATAGGACAGCAGATTGGGGACTATGCAAGCCCATGATGTTGAGTGCGCCGATACCTGCTGAGGCAAACATGGCTGGAATAATCGCAAAGTATTTGGCAATGTCGTTGGCGATCGAGAACGTGGTCAATGCCCCACGAGTAATCAGCAACTGTTTGCCGATGGTGACTAGATCAATGAGCTTGGTGGGGTCGGAGTCGAGGTCTACCATGTTGGCAGCTTCCTTGGCAGCCTGGGTGCCGGAGTTCATCGCTAAACCGACGTTGGCCTGGGCTAGAGCAGGAGCATCATTGGTGCCGTCACCCGTCATCGCCACCAGCTTACCTTCTGCCTGCTCGGCTTGAATAACCTGGATTTTATCTTCAGGGGTGGCTTCGGCGACAAAGTCATCGACTCCAGCTTCTCGTGCGATAACTTCGGCGGTAATCCGGTTGTCGCCGGTCAGCATGACGGTGCGAACCCCCATGCGTCGCAGTTGGTCAAACCGTTCGTTAATGCCGGGTTTGATGATGTCTTTCAGGTAGATTACGCCGTAGATGTCATCGTTCTGACAAAGAGCCAGCGGTGTACCGCCTAAACGAGATACCTTTTCAAAAGCCTGATCCAGCCCTTCAGGCACGGTGCCGCCACGGGATCGAACAAAGCCGCGAATCGCGTCTACGGCCCCTTTGCGAATTTCGCCGCCATCGGGAAGATTGGTTCCGCTCATCCGGGTACGGGCTGAAAATTCCACTGCTTCCGCTGTTGTCTGGTCGAATGCCAGGGTAGCACCTTGCTGTTGTGCCAGTCGCACGATGGATTTACCTTCGGGGGTTGTATCAAAGATGCTGGCAGCTAGGGCCACAGAAGCGACTTTATCGGGACTGTGACCATTGAGAGGAATAAACTCCTCAGCTAAGCGATTACCTAAGGTAATGGTGCCCGTTTTATCCAACACTAGGGTGTTGATATCGCCGCAGGCTTCGACCGCTCGTCCCGAAGTCGCGACCACGTTGAACTGCGCCACGCGATCCATCCCGGCAATGCCGATCGCGCTCAACAAGCCACCGATTGTGGTGGGGATGAGGGCTACCAAAAGGGCAATGAGAATAGCCACGCTGACTGGACTGTCCACGTAAGCTGCTGGAGTTGGCAAGGTCACTACCACAATCAAGAACACCAGGGTCAACACCGCTAGCAGCACCGTCAAGGCAATTTCGTTAGGAGTTTTGCTGCGTTCGGCTCCTTCGACGAGGGCAATCATGCGGTCAATAAAGCCCTTACCCGGATCGGCTGTGACCTGGATTGTCAGCTCATCGGAAATAATCTTAGTACCGCCGGTGACAGAGCTGGCAACATCCGAACCTGCTTCCTTCAGTACGGGGGCCGATTCCCCCGTGATGGCTGATTCATCCACGGACGCTACTCCATCCAAAACTTCTCCATCGGCGGGAATGATATCGCCAGCGATCACTTTGATGCGATCGCCCCGACTTAAGCTGGTGGAATACACTTCTTTGATTGAGCCATCAGCCAAAATTTTGCGAGCTGTGGTTTCTGACTTAGTAGAGCGCAGCGCATCAGCCTGAGCCTTACCGCGACCTTCGGCTACGGCTTCGGCAAAGTTGGCAAAAACAAGGGTGAAGAACAGGATGACGGCAATCAAAGCGTTGAACAGCACCGGATTATCGGGCACAGGGCCAAATAGTCCTGGGTTGAACGTGAGCAGAATTGTGATGATCGTGCCAACCCACACCACAAACATGACGGGATTTTTCACGGTAACTCGCGGATCGAGCTTGAAAAATGCCTCTTGGAATGCCCGCTGATAAAGACCGGACATGTTTACTTTGGGCGTATGTCGTCGCCCTTCGCGAGGGCCACCGGGTTGATGCCGGGTTTGAGAAGAACTGGTCATGGCGGTTATGAAATGAAAGAACTAAAGGTTGCATGAGTCAGGGAAGGGGGTAGCAGGTGAGAACGTTTTTCTTACCCACCACTCGCTGCTTTCGCGATCGCAAACCCTTCCGCAATTGGCCCCAACGCCAACACAGGCAGGAACGTTAACGCACCAAGGATAAGAATAGTACCTGCGGTTACGCCTGTGAACAAGAAGCTGTCAGTGTAGAGGGTGCCTGCGGTTTCTGGTACGGGCTGTTTCTGGGCCATGCTGTCGGCTAAATAAATCAGGGCAATAATCGGCATATAGCGACCCACGATGAGCGAGAAGCTAGCGCTGAGGTTCCACCAAAGGGTGTCATCCCCTAACCCTTCGAAGCCGGAGCCGTTGTTAGCGGCAGCGGAGGCATATTCATAAATCACCTGGGAAATGCCATGGAAGCCAGGGTTACTAATGCCCGCTAAGGTTTCAGGAAAGGCTAACGTAATTGCGCCGGGAATTAGAATGGCGATGGGGTGAGCCAGCAAAATGATGCTGGCTAGGACGATTTCACGCTTCTCGATTTTACGGCTGAGGAATTCGGGCGTGCGTCCTACCATCAACCCAGTTAAAAACACGGTCAAAATTAGAAACACGAATAGATAAGCCGTCCCTGTACCTTGTCCACCCCAAATGATTTGCAAAAACATATCTGAGAGGGTAGCAAAACCACCGGGTGGCATCAGGGAATCGTGCATTCCGTTGACGGCACCACACATGGTTCCTGTGGTTGAAACGGCCCAGAGTGCCGTAAGTGCCCAGCCAAAGCGCACCTCTTTACCTTCAAGATTAGGAGCTTGCTCCCCCAACATGCTGTTGACCAAAGGATTACCCTGAAACTCTCCTACAGCAGCGATCGCGATCAGGACGGCGTAGAAGATAAATACCATGCCAAAGATAAGCCAACCCTGGCGAGGTTTGCCCGCCATGATGCCGTAGGTCAAAATCAGCCCTGCCGGAATCACCAGCATGATGATGTTGGTGAACAGGTTGGTGAAGTTATTCGGGTTTTCGTAGGGATGAGCAGAGTTGATGCCGAAGAAGCCGCCGCCGTTTTCGCCTAGTTCTTTGATAATTTCAAAATGGGCCACCGGGCCACGGGCGATATATTGGGTTGCCCCTTCTAGCGTTTGAGCAACGGCAGGGCCAGCAAAGGTTTCTGGCACTCCTGCAATCACTAGGGCGATCGCCCCTACGATCGAAATAGGCAGCAGAATCCGTGTAATGGACAGGGTCAGGTCAACGTAGAAGTTGCCCAGGGCGTTCCCCGTCAGGCCACGTATGAAGGCGATCGCCACCGCAATCCCCGTTGCTGCTGAGGTAAACATTAAAAAGCCCAGTGCCCCAACCTGCGAGAAGTAAGTATAGGTGGTTTCGCCGGAATAATGCTGCTGGTTCGTGTTGGTCACAAACGAAATAGCCGTATGTAGCGCTAAGTCCCAGTTCGGTGCGTCCAAAGCCGTTGGATTGAGCGGCAGTCCTCCTTGCAACATGAAGATAATAAACACGAAGGTCGCCATCACCAGGTTGCTCACCAGAATGGCCCGGATGTATTGGCCGCCAGTCATAGACCGTTGATGTGCAACGCCGCCGGCAGCGAACAACAGTCTCTCTACAGGGCCGACTACTGGGTCAAGCAGCGTTCTTAGCCCCATGAACACTCGCGCCATGTAGGTGCCGAGGAATGGCGCTACTGCCAATAAAATCGCTAAAGCGATCGCTAACTGAAAAAATCCCTGAGCCATGAAAAACTCCTAAACATCAAGACTGTACTTGAACTTTTCCCAAACAAATTTGCAATTCTGGCGCTAATGCCTCCTTTGGGGTAACAGCTATGACCCAGTCTTGCTCTTGCAAAATGGGGTCTTCACAAACCATCATCAGGTGGGAGTCCCGAATCAAACCCAGCACATAACAATCATCAGGTAAGGCTATCTGTCGAAGCGTTTGACCAAGATGTGCACTGTTGAAATAAACTTGGTGTAAAACTACTTTGGGAACCATTAGCGTTAAAACCAGAAATCAGCAAGTGTTAGGTTAGTTCCATCTCAAAGAACAAGTAAGTTAGAACTAACAGCTTTACTATTTCACCTTCAGAGTAGCTTTGAAAAGGTATAGAGCGGCGTTTAGGGGAGATTTATACTTTGTGATTTAGACGAAAGGACTAGATGCGTTTAGAAGCGTTTAGGCGAAGTTCATAAACGCCTATATCATCCAATATAATTTCATTTATTTTCATTTGTTTAGGCTATTCAGCTCTTAAAATAGATGGACATAGATTGACATCTGATTTGATTAGGACACCGTTACTCATTATTGGTTGCTAACCATTACGTGACCCTTGCCTATGCCCCGGTCTAGACCTTTTTCACATTTTGAACAATTCATCCAAGCCCGTCATCGTATTCACTGGCTCATCAGCATCATTTTTGTCTTGGTGATCTTGTTGGAGTACAGTACTCCGCCTCCCTACGTGTTTGGATATCTCTATGTCGGGGCGGTTTTGATTGCCAGCACTCGCCTCAGTCGTCGAGCAACTATTTGGGTGACAGCCATCGCGATCGCTCTTACTTTATTGAATCTTTTGATTCCAGGGGTCGTTATAGTAGCGCCAGACACCGTCGCTAACCGGGTGATTACGGTGCTGGCGCTAGGCGTCACAGGTTGGCTGGGCGATCGCCTTCAGGCCTATGAGCAGGCTATTACTCGGCAACGCTTACAACTCCAGGCCCAGGAGCAACTTGCCCAGATGCGGGAAGATTTTGTCTCGACGTTAACCCATGATCTCAAGACCCCCATGCTGGGTGCGTTGGAGACGTTACAGGCTTTGCGAAGCGAAAATTTTGGTGCGGTTTCGCTAGCCCAGCGCCGAGTCTTTGATGTTATGACCCGAAGTCATCAAAAGACCCTCCAACTGGTTGAAACCTTGATGGACGTTTACCGCAACGATTCTGAAGGGCTGAAGCTGCACCGCCAACAGCTCGATCTGCTCACCCTGGCAGAGGAAGCCGTTGCCGATGTGGTTCCTCTAGCAACGTCGCGCCAGATTCATCTGCGCGTGAACGATGAAAGCTCTGATTTTCGCCGCTCTTACTGCGTTAATGGAGACGCTTTGCAACTGTCGCGGGTGTTGGTTAATCTCCTGTCCAATGCTGTCAATCATTCTCGACGAGGTAGTTCTGTTCAGGTGGTCATGGGATCTAAGCACGGTCATTATCAGGTCTGTATCATCGACGAGGGGCAGGGTATTCCCGCCGATGAACTGCCGCATTTGTTCGATCGCTTCTACCAGGGACAGAGCGATCGCCAAGCTAAAGGAACAGGGCTGGGGCTCTATCTAAGCCGTCAAATTGTGGAAGCCCACGGCGGTAAAATTTGGGCAGAGTCCCGAGCGAATGGTGCGGTCTTTGCATTTCGACTGCCCGCCTGTATCCATGAGTTGCCCTTAGCTGCTACAAGCCAATCGACTACATGACGTCTCCCCTTAAGATTTTGTTAGTTGAAGATGATGAATTGTTTCGGCTAGGGTTGGCTACGCGACTCCAGCAAGAGCCGATGCTAGAAATTGCGGCTGAGGCCGAAGATGGGGAAACGGCCCTAGATTTGATCACTCAACAGATGTTCGACATCGTGGTTTTAGATGTCGGTCTACCGGGTATTGGTGGAGTGGAAACCTGTCGGCAAATGAAGCAACTCTCGCCCCATTTACCCATCTTGATCCTAACTTCCCATTCTCAACCCCCACTGATTAACCGCCTTATCGAAGCTCAGGCTCAAGGCTATTGCCTAAAAGGAGTGGCGGCCGAATCCTTAATTCTAGCGATTCAGTCCATAGCAGCAGGCGCTTCTTGGTGGGATGCTCAAGCTACAGCGCAAATTCGTGCCCAATTTCAACAGCCCAGTCCCGAACCACTCTTGCCTGCACCCGTACTAGACAATCCCCTCACCCAACGAGAACGGGAGATTTTAGCGTTAGTTGCTAGCGGCAAAAGTAACTCAGAAATTGCCGAGACTCTTTACATTGCGGCGGGTACTGTCCGTGTCCACGTTCACGCCATTTTGCAAAAACTTGAGGTGCGCGATCGCACCCAAGCTGCTGTGCTAGCCCTACAAAAAGGTCTCATTCATCCTAAAGATACTCCTCCTGATCATGGGTAGAGAACCGAAACAATGATTACGGTTTCTAAGACAACGTTTATCATCCTAAAAAAATGAGGTCGGGAACCACGACTAAACTGAGTTCCTATAACCGAATCCCCTCTTAGGAAAAGTCTTCTAAAGTAGTAATCAAAGGGACAAAGATAGTCCTAGTAACAGTCACCTAAACTTGACTAAATGCAATCAGAGATTACTACAGGAGCTGAAGATTATGACACTCATTCGTTGGCAACCCTATCGTGAAGTGAATACCCTTCATCAACAACTCGATCGACTGTTGGATAATGTTTTGGCTCCCATATCTGTTGCTCAACAAGATTGGCTTCCTACCATGCCCGCAGCAGAACTTAGTGAAACAGAAGAAGCTCTATTGCTGAAGCTGGAAGTGCCAGGAATGGAACCTAAGGATCTGAATGTAGAAGTAACAGAACAGTCGGTTTCTATCAGCGGTGAACGTAAGTCTGAAACCAGCCATGAAGAAAATGGATCGACTCGTAGCGAATTCCGCTATGGCAAGTTCCAACGCGTCATCCCACTACCTACCAGGGTGCAAAATACTAAGGTAGAAGCCAACTATAAAGATGGCATTCTCATGCTGACGTTGCCCAAAACTGAAGAAGTTAAAAACAAGGTTGTGAAGGTTAACCTTGGATAATGTCTAGGGCGATGGGTGTATCCCACTTTTGTAGCCCTCACCCTAAATCCCTCTCCCAAGTCGGGCGAGGGACTTTGAATCTAGCTCCCCTTCTCCCGTTTTTGGGAGAA
>NZ_JACSWB010000207.1:300000-430339 GCF_016888135.1 Leptolyngbya sp. CCY15150 | reverse complement strand
CGTGGGACAGGTCATCTCAATGGTCATGGGTCTGACTCCCTTCTAATCGCAATGGCGTAGTCTGATTTTCCTCCGTCCCGTACATTAATGCACTACCATGTGATGGAACACCTGCAGGGTGAGAGCTTGAGTGAAGTGCTGAGTCATCAGCCGATTGTGTTGCCGCGCTTCTTAAGCTTGACGCGACAAATTTGCCTCGGCTTGCAGTGCGCTCATCAAGGGATCTTGGTTGATCAAAACGTATATCCGATTGTCCATCGTGATATCAAGCCAAGCAATATCATGATCACCCAAGACGAGAGTTTAGGTGAGTTAGCCAAAATTCTTGATTTCGGGATTGCTAAGCTACTGCAGGCAGATGTTGGTCAAACCAACTGTTTTATGGGCACTCTCGCCTATTCATCCCCCGAGCAGATGGAGGGACGTGAGCTGGATGCTCGATCTGACATCTACAGCCTAGGCGTGATGATGTTTCAGCTATTGACTGGCAAGATGCCATTGCAAGCTGATACGCATACGTTTGGTGGCTGGTATCAGGCCCACCAGTTTCAGCCTCCCCGAAGCTTTGAAATTGCCAACTCCAACATTAAGGTGCCCAAGGCACTAGAGTCATTGGTGATGAGCTGTCTGGCAAAGTCACCCAATGATCGCCCTCAAAATGTAGCAGAAATTCTCAAAGCGCTGGAACCCTTAGAACAGCGTTTTGGTGCTGGGCAACGTCTAGGGCGACGGATTAATGATGCCCTGGTGAAGCTGCCGGTGAAGGCATCACCCAAGGCAGGTAGCCACGTCACGATTGATGATCTGTGTAAACAGGCTTCTTGGCCGAAAAACATGCCCATCGCGGATATTGTTTTTCCCAAACCTATGCGGGCTAAGCAAGATATGTTACCAACGCTCTGGGTGATGTTGCCTGTATCAGAGATCAAAAAACGTCTTGTCTGTAGCCGCTATAATCGGTTTTTATTTCTAGAATCACCCCATCCGATGATGCTGTGGCTAACCGTGTTGTATAACCCGGATTATGGCCCTCGTTGGTTGCCCTGCTACCTGGATCTAAAGACCAGTCAGGGTAGCCAAATGTGTCGATTGTTAGGCAAGGTTCAGCAGTATCGCCTGCTGTTTTTCTCCCATGAAAATCCGCAGCACTGTATGACGGTGATGAACTCTACGATCGCTGAGGCCCAGTGCCGTATGTTTCAACAATGGGCTAGCATGGCGCAGTCGGTGCGATCGGCAGGACAATCGGCAACCAGCAAAAATATGCTGAAGACAGAGCTAGAAAACCTTAAGCCTAAGATTCTGACAAAGCTAGAGTCTTTATACAATAGTGGAAATACAGATATTTCTGGTTAGGATAAGAATCGCTGGTATCCTGTCAACTGACGTGCTCAAGGTGCTTTGAATTGAACTGCTTATAGCTAACTCAAAAGCACCTTAAGCCGTGATCTACTGCCACACTGAGCTGAGAGGTTACAACGTTAGTGCTGCTGTGCTGATTTCATCCAAGGCATCTATCGCTTTTCGGGTGGGAAATAGAGCACAGGGTGCCAACTGCGCCGAAGAATATCTTCAGCAAAGCTTGGGATAGACCAACCTACCAAGCGATTGGTGGGACTGGAAGAAATGGCGATCGCTGTGATATCTCGCTCTAGTGCTGCTTCCAGCAGTTCATTCATGGGGCTGCCTTCCCGCACCTCAACATCAATGTCTAGGCCAAGCTTCACCAGCTCGGCTTTAACGGTATTGAGCTTTTCTAGAGCGGAGTCTTTGTCGTAGTCTCTGGGCAAACTGCGGCGGTTTTGCTCCTCTAGTACCCAGCACAGCAGCCCTCGTTTGAGAGAGCCCTCGGGGTATTGTTGAGCGATCGCTTGCACCCTTTGTACTAAATAATCAGCCGAATCACTGCCATCGTAGGGAAGCAGCAAATCTTGGAAAAGATGACGACAGCGCAAATCCAGCTCTTCCGTTGTGTAGGTGGAAATGAGCTGGGGACGCAGGGTCATGATGGGCAAAGGAGTGCGCTGACAAAGCCCCATGGTGGTGCTGCCAAACAGCTTTTCGTTGAGCAGACCACGGCCTGCCATGCCAACCATGATCAGGTCTACGCCATTGCTCTTGCTCACCTGCAAGATGTTGTCAATCGGCTTGCCAGACTGAACCTCAATGTTCACCTCTACGCCAGCAGGCACATCGCCTAAACTAGCCGAGAGGCGATCGCGTATGGCTTGTAAGGATTCTTCATCGATCCGTGGAACTTCACGATCTTGCGAAATAGCAACCGTATGGAGAAACGTGATCTGCTGTAGACCACTAGCAGCTAGGCTTGGTACAAAGCGAACCAAGCGGTGTAAGCCATCGGAGAAGTCGGTGCAAATGAGGGAGTGCCGGAACATGGGTGAAAATGGTAAGCCTAGCTCAGTAATTATAGAGAAATGCCTCTATACTCTTCAAGCCTAACACTGCCCAGCCCTATTGCGGGGGCAGTAGAGAAAGAACAACTATAAGACGTTTGTTGGGTAGTGCTCAAAATTGGTAATGATAGGGGAATGAAACCTCTGATTCTTAAGGTTTCTAGTGATAGGCAGCATTACATCTTGAGCACCATCGTTTGTTGATGCTGTAACTGCATGGCTGCTAACATGACGCAGATTTTAAGTCATGCGCGGATATACTAGTCAGGTTACTCAACAAGCTTTTTAAGACCGTAGGCTGCCATCCCAACTATTACTCCGGCTCCAACAAGTGGAGCAGCGCCAATTGCAATACCACCAAAACCTCCAACCAAGCCCATATTCCCAACCATAGCTGCGATGCCAGCTCCTGCCACACCGCCACCAGCAGCAAACCCTGCTGCTTTCTTGAAATCCTTACCTTTGTCAGTCTTCATAATGCTGCTTTCAATGATTAAGCTTGTACAAGCTAGCCTAACCTTTTACCTACAGCAAAGTAAGTAGAAGTAGGGATAGCCGAACCTTATGGTGGTTAATCATAGTGGTGAGATGTACAGGCTAATAAGGTTTTGTGTTGAACGTTGTTTCATGTCATGCTGCTGGGTCTCATCGGGAATAAGATACATAGCCCGAATCAATTTTTTGCTGGATAATAATTAACGACATTAAGAGTTGTGAGACTCGATTTACTTGATATAAGGAAGAAATAGCTTTGAATCTAGAGTTGTAACGAAATAAGCTTAATCAGTCAAAAATTTACCAAGTACAAGTATTTGAGGTGATACCTAAACATAGTCAGCGAAGTTGACGTCCCAACACCACCAGCTCGGTTCTCCGTTAAGAACAAAGCAAGAGGAGGAGCTCGCCATCTCACTGAGGGCTTGAACCTAGAGGTCTGCTTTTTTCATCAGGTCTCGAATGACGTTATCTTTGATCATTAAGGTCTTCGAGACTTGAAGCAGTAAGTCAAGAGCTTGGTCGCGATCCATGTCCTGCACTTCTTGGCGAATGCGTTGAACTTCGAATTTTTGCTCCAAACTCAAATCAAATGACATAAAGTCCATATCTGTGTCCTCCAAAGTAGAGAAATGCGATCGCTAACCTTCAAAGCTAAAGCTTTTGAGCGGTGTGCGTTGCAGTAGATTGCGGATGACATTATCTTTGACCATCAGAAGCTGAGAAGCCTGCACCAGCAGATCTAGGGCTTGCTCTCGGCTCATCACGTTGGCTGATTCCTCCATCAACCGCATTTGAAACTGTTGCTCGATCGTTAGCTCGTAGGTGTTAGGGTCTACCATGGATCCTCCATGACTGAGAGTGCAATGTTGAATGCTGTAACCGGTTCTTGGTGTCGTCTGCTAGAGCTTGGATGGAAGCTGTCACGGGCTTCGACCTCTTGCAGGACTGGTATCTGGAGACGGTAGGCGTGAATCTAAGCTCTAATCCGAACGTTTGGGAGACGTTACGGGGGGGTAGATTCAGGTTTCCCTATTCGCCATACAAATCCGTCTGATATATATTACAAATTATAACAAGGGTTTGACAAGATGACACCAATTTCTCCTTGTGTGTTGTGAAATGATGAGCATTTTTGCGCATTGGATTAGGCTAGTTTTAGCAACACCGTCTTGAGTAGACTGCTCAAGATGAACGAATTCAGGTTGATTTTCGCTGGCGCTGGGGTAGAACGCGGGTATCCAGATGAGCGGCGGGGCGATCGCTTCTCCTGTCCTCCATTGTTTTGGAACGACAAAAGCCACCTGTGAAGATGCAGGTGGCTGGCCTCATGAGTTGGAGGGGTGCTTTAGGCGAGATAGGCGGCCCAGGTGGGGATGATGTCGGGGCTGCCATACCAGCGCTTGCCGGGTCGGGGCGAATGGACGACCTGATCCAAGATCAGGTTTTCGGCACCTTCTAGGTGGGCGGCGGAGATGGGGGTAATTTCGTCGCCCCAACAGGCTCCGTTGCCGCAGGTGAGTAGGTAGCTGTTGTAGGTGAACCAGCCTGCTAGGGAGCGATCGCCCAAGACGGCTTTGCCAGCCACGCAGACGTAGCGCACCGTGGGATGAAATGCGCCGGGATAGTTATCGTTAACGAAGTTGAGGTTGCGCAGCGTCCAGCGTTCTTGGCTAACGTGGGGGGTGCCTAGGGTCATCAGGGTGGCTACGGAAGGATGCGCTTTCCAGAGCATGGGCTTGCCGGTGTCTTTGGCGTGGATAGTGTAGGGAATTTCGCCGAGGTAAATCCGCGCAATCCAGCCGCCAGCGGAATGGCCGATGAGATTGATGCGATCGCTGCCTGTGGTTTCCATCACCTGGTTCACGGTTTGATCGAGTTTTTCGAGAATGCCTCCCATCGACCGTCCGCCCACCGTGGGTACCCAGTCCCAGCGAGACAGGGGCACGGTGACGCTGGGAAAGCCTAGCTCTGCCAAGGTTTTCTCCATGGTTTGGTAAGGGGCCGCACCGGCGAAGTAGCCTGGCAAAATCACGGTAGGGTATCCCATCGATGTCTCCTTGGTGCTTAGGTTTAGGAAAGGGTTAGAGGGTTGGCGGTAGCGGTTGCCGGCGAGGATAGGGATAGTCGCGGTAGGCGATGTTTGAAGCCACAAAGAATTTCCCAGGAGATCGTCCCGAGGGTGTCGGCCCAGTCGTCGGCGGAGATGCTGGCGTCCTGATCGTGCCCCAGTAGGGTAACCACATCACCCTCGTGGACTTCGGCAAGGTCGGTCACGTCGAGCATGAGCTGATCCATGGTGATCGCGCCAATTTGAGGAACGAACTGTCCTCGTAAGAGAACGTTCATGCGGTTGGACAGCAAGCGGGGCACGCCATCGGCATAGCCAATGCCAACAACGGCTAGCCGGGTTTCTCGCTGGGTGACAAATCGATGCCCATAGCTAACGCCGGTGTGGGGCGGCAGGGTTTTCACTTGGGTGACGCGGGCTTTCACTTGAAGCACGGGTTTGAGAGCGATGCTGTCCCGAAAATGGGGGGCGGGATAGAGCCCGTAGATGGCCAGCCCGACCCGGACTAGGTTGTAATGGAGGCTGGACTCAACTAGGGTGCCGGCGGAGTTGGCTAGGTGCAGCATGGGCGGAACAATGCCATGATCGCCTAGGGTTTGGATGACCTGCTGGAAGCGATCGCGTTGGCAATGAAGGGTTTGCAGATCAGAATCATCCGCTGTTGCAAAGTGGGAGTAGAGGCTGGCCAGGTGGAGATGGGGCGATCGCTGAATCTGCTGGGCAAGGGGCAGCGCTTGCTGCCAGGCAACTCCTAGGCGCGACATGCCAGTATCAACGTTGATGTGAACTGGGAGCGGCTGGGTTGCAGAGTCCATGACCTCGGCAAAGATCAGAGCCTGTTTTTCGGTGCAGAGCGTTGGCTGCAACTGCCAGTGAGCGATCGCCCGCACTTGCTCGACGGTATTGGTGGCCCCCAGCAGGAGGATGGGAGCCTGGATGCCTGCTTCCCGCAGTTCGATGCCTTCGGGAATGGTGGCCACGCCTAGCCAGGTGGCCCCAGCCTGGAGGGCGGTTTGGGCAATAGTCACCGCCCCATGACCATAGGCATCGGCTTTCACCACCGCCATTAGGTCTGTGCCTGGAGCCAAGAGAGCTTGAATGGCTTGGATGTTATGGGTTAGGTGGCTGTGGTTAATCTCAACCCACGCCCGCTCGCGGCCCATGGTAGACAACGTTGGCCGATGATCCCAACTCAACATGGCGTGACTCCTTTCCCCACGGGTTTATGCCAGACGTGATGTTCACTCCAGACTAGACCAGAGACTAAGGGTTGAAAAGGGCGATCGCCACCTTTCGGTCTCGGAGTCATGCTAGTGCAGATTCCGGGAAGCGATCGCGCTAGTCAGACTGCTCATTGGAGACAATCACGATGGTAATATTATCGCGGCCACCCTTGCCTTTGGCTGCATTGACCAGGGCGCTGGCGGCTTGGTCACAGGCGCGAATGGATTTGAGGTGAAAGGCAATCAGGTGATCGGATAATTCTTCCGTGAGACCATCACTACAGAGAATGAGGCGATCGTTGGGTTCTAGCTCAAAGGTCTGCACGTCGATTTGGCGCACATCATCTCGCCCTAGGCATTTCGACAAAATATGTCGCCAGGGATGGAGACGGGCTTGATCGGTGGTTAATTCTCCAGACTTCAGCGCTCGTCGTACCCAGGTGTGGTCTTCGGTAATTTGATCGAGCCGAGAACCTCGTAGACGATAGAGGCGTGAGTCGCCGACATGGGCGCAGGAGGGCTGGTCATCGCGAAAAAGCACTACCACTACAGTTGTGCCCATATCCGATCGCTCCGGATGGTCGCGCTGATCTTTCAAAATGGCGTGGTTAGCTTTCAGCAGCGCTTCTTCCAGCAACTGATGGGACTTGGCTGGAAAGCTCCAGTGGGTTTCTAAATACTCACGAATCGTATCCGTGGCTAAGCGACTGGCTTCCTGCCCGCCCGCATGGCCACCCATGCCATCGGCAACCAGGCAAAACCGACCGTCGGGGTCAATGTAGTACGCATCTTGATTGACAGAGCGCACTAGCCCTGTGTCTGTTAGCCCCGAGAAAATCCGTTTCATACAGCGTGGCGCTACCCAAGGAAAACATCAAAACATACGATCGTAGCGATCTAGACGCATTAACAGGCGGAGAAGAGCGATCGCTGCCGCTACGGCAAGAATTGCCATCACGATAGCCAAGACCACGTACTCGCTGACGAGCAAAATTGTGGCGGACAGGGTGAACGTGCCAGCCAAAATAGTATAGTTCATTCCCAGGTTTACGGTACTGATTCGCCGCAGGAGGCGATCGCTCTCAATGGAGCGCACCCGTACCCGAATATCTCCCCGCTCTAACTTGTCGATGGTATCGTCAATGCGTCGGGGTAAGCCGAGGGCTGTACTACTCATTTGCGCGGCCTGCCGGCCAATTTCCCCCAGCAGTCCGTCGGTTTCTAGGGATGAACGTCCGTCGGTCATAAGCTGCATTGCAAACGGTTTTGCAACCTCCATAAAGTTAAAGTCTGGATCGAGACCCTTGCCAACCCCTTCTAGGGTCGAAAATGCCCGCATCACAAAGGTGAAGGTGGCGGGAAATCGGAAGGGTTGATTATAGGCAATATCATATAGGTCATCGCTGATGGCTGCGACGGACTGGGTTTCAAAGGGCTGATCCATGAAGTTGTCCAGCATGTACTGCACCGATCGCCGCACCGGGCCCATATCCTCGGCAGGTGCTAGGGCTCCCAGTTCTACCAAGGATGCCACCACTTGTTCGGCGTCTTTTTGGGCAATCCCAAAGAAGGTGTTGAGCAGTTTCTCGCGGGTGATGGCTGGCACCTGACCCATCATGCCGAAGTCATAAAAGATCAGCGCTCCGTCTGAACTCACGGCAATGTTGCCGGGGTGGGGGTCGGCGTGGAAAAATCCATTGTTGAGCAGTTGGTGCAGATAGGCGCGGGCTCCCAGTTGGGCCAGGTTTTTGCGATCGAGCCCGGCTGCTTCAATGGCGTCGTAGTGGCTGATCTTGATGCCCGGTAAATATTCTAGGGTGAGTACTCGCGATGAGGCATAGCGCCAATACACCCGAGGTACGCGCACCCATCCTTCATTGCGAAAGTTCCGTCGGAAGGTGTCGGCATTCCGCCCTTCGCCCAGATAGTCAATTTCTTCCCAAAGAATTCGGCAGCATTCTTCATAGATGCCCATCCAATCGCGTCCCCGTCCCCAGTCGGGATGGTTTTGGAAGTAGCGGGCGATGCCTTTGAGGATGGCGAGGTCAATAGTGAACAGCTTTTTTAGACCCGGCCGCTGGATTTTTACCACCACTTCTTCGCCGCTGTGGAGCTGGGCCCGATGCACCTGCCCAAGGCTGGCGGCAGCTAGGGGGATGGGGTCGAAGCTTTGATACAGTTCAGGAATCGTTTTGCCAAGGTCTTGCTCGATGATGGCTTCAACCTGTTCGTAGTTGAAGGCTGGCACCTTGTCCTGTAGCTTCGACAGCTCTTCCACGTATTCGCTAGGAAAGAGGTCGGCCCGCGTGGAGAACAACTGCCCAACTTTGATAAAAGTGGGCCCCAAATCTAGCAGCGTTTCTCGAATCCATACTGCCAAGCGCCGCCGTCGCAGGGCCTGCTTTTCGTCGGTCATGCCGCCGGCATAGCTCCAGGACTTGCCATAAAGCCATTGGGATGCCAGTAGCCTGAGGACAAATGTCCAGATATCCACATAGCGACGTTGCCGAGAGTAGCGCTCACGGTTCCAGCGGTATTTTTTGCTTGTATGCAGTTTGGAGCGATCGCTCACGGTTATGCCCCGATGTTCTGACGGATTAGACAATAGACCAGAGGGCACAGACGACCCGACTGGAGACGGGATAGATTCAGATGCGGCAGCATCACGACTGGGACGATCAGGCAAGACGGTCACTCGCGCTTCAATCCAGGAGTTCTAAACAGCTTTTTCTATTATGGTTCCCTTTCTAGGGAGATCGGGCAACCCAGGGGCATGGATTTTTCCAAGCTGTTGAGAGCGAGGCAAGACCGGATGGCTTACGGGGCAGAGTTGCGGTGGCGCTGCAGGGTGGCGCGCAGGTGGGCAATTTCAGCGCGCAGTTCATCTAGCATGGTCTGCAAATCGGAGGTAGACCCGGCGGCCGGGGCATCCGCAGCGGGGCGATCGCCCATGGCAGAGTCTTCAGACTGCTTGGCTCGGTCTAGCACCTCTTCTGTAAACTGACGCAAGCGCTCGCGCTGCTCCGCATCAAATTTGCCTAGGTCGCTCAGGGTGTGGGTGACGGTGGATTCAAACTGCTCGCTCAGCAGTTCTGCTGCTGCTCGTCCCACGAAAAAAGCCTGGACTAGGGGATTACTCATTCGCAACGCCTACATACATACTCCGTCAAGATTATAACTTGCCTCCTTTTGGTCTGCGGCAGTGAACTAGAATTACTGCGATCCCTGGGGGCTTCGCCCAGCCCTCGGCTAGGATGGAGGCAAATCTGGAGAAGCGTGGATGCGACAAACAAAGGCATGGTCAGATTGGCTTGAAACTCGTTGGGTGTCTCCGTCCTATGGCGGCTGGCTGCTGCTGGGGTTGGCTGTATTTTTCTTTGCGGCGGCGACCAACACCATGGCTGGCTGGCTGTATGTGATCAGTGGCGGTATGTTGGCGATGCTGGCGATCGCTGCCCTCTTGCCGCCGCGATCGCTGAAGCATGTGCAGGTGAGCCGGATGCCCATCTATCCCATCAGCGCTGGCGATGCCCTGCAGGTGGAACTGCGGATTGATAATCCCACGCCCCAGGCTCGGGGACTGCTCGAACTTTCTGATCTACTGCCGTTTGTGGTGGGTGCGCCAGAACGGGCGGCCTTGGAGACCTTGCCGGCCCAAGGGCAATACCGCTGGGCCTATAGCCGAGTGATGGAACAGCGGGGGGTCTACCGTTGGCATACGGTGCATCTGCGGACGGCGGCTCCCTTTGGTCTCTTCTGGCGGCGGCAGGCGTTCACTCAGCCAGCGATCGCTGTGGTCTATCCCCAGGTATTGCCGCTGTCGTCCTGTCCCTTGGTGGATGAGCAGGGAGCCGATGAGCAGAAAGAGCTGCAAAGTATTCAACGTCCCGATAGCGCTAGCGAAGGCATGACCCGGGCCCTGCGGCCCTATCGCTGGGGGGATCCGATTCGCATGGTGCATTGGCGATCGAGCGCTCGTTATGGCGATCTGCGGGTGCGGGAGTTGGAGGTGATCACCGGCGGTCAGGCCTTGGTGATTGCCTTGGATAGCGGCATAGCTTGGCCGGCGGCAGCCTTTGAAGAAGCGGTGATTGTGGCAGCGTCGCTCTATTTCTATGCCTTGAAGCAAAAACTGCAGGTGAGCCTCTGGACAGCAGGGACGGGGACGGTGGACGGGCAGCAGCAGGTGCTTGAAGTTTTGGCGGCCACCCAGTCCGATGAAGATCCTCGGCCGATCGCGGGTCAGCGTCCGGATCTGCCCTTGGTTTGGTTGACCCCGAGGGGCGATCGCTTGGAAGATTTACCGGCGGGTAGTCGCTGGATGCTTTGGGATGAGACGGGGCGATCGCCCTCCACAACTCAGCGTTTGGGTGTGCTGCGCCAGCCCGAGGATCCGTTGCAGATTCAACTGCAGCGATCGCTCTAAGTTCACCGATGTTTTAAGGTTAGTGATGGATGCCGGTGATAACGCCTGCTCTCGCAGGTTGGCTTAATCCAGCCCCAGCTCTCGCTTCAAGACCTCGATGGAATCCATACCCACATAGTTATTGCTGGTAATTACTTGGGGTGGACGAATCAGATCATTGCGCGCTTCTTGGATCGCAGCTTTCACCCGAGGAACACTCACCAGATCGCAGACAATCACTTGGGTACTGCGCACAATCGAGCTGAGCTTGTAGGCATCATCTGTCTGAGCCGTCATCACCAGCAGATCCTCACCCCGCAGACTGTGGATAATCACCTCCGCTGCTCTGAGGATGCCGCTGCTGAGACTGACAATGCCCAAACAGCTACCCGTGGGCAGTTTGGTCAGCAACTGCATTTCTTGGGCGTAGTCGTAAATATCAACCGGAATCACGCGTACCGAACGCGGGGCAGCGATCGCCTCGGCTTCACCAATAAAGTAACGGCTGGTGACCACGGTGCCCGATCGCGCCTGATCCAGAACCTGCTCTAGTTCTTCCAGGGGTACCAACTGCACCGGAATCTTCAGCGCCTGTTCTAGCTCTTGCACCATCAACTGCCCTGCGCCAATGTCTTGGCTTGGTGAAGTGACCAACACGCGGGCGCTGCAGCGCAACCGCCAGTCAATTTCTGCTAGAAATAGTTCCCGCGCCTGACTGAGGCTACAGCCCTGGCTCAACAGCTTATCAACACTTTGCTGCACCAGTTTGTTGGCTTCGGGGTATTGGGCCAGGAGCGGGGAGCCGGTTTTGGCAACGCCTTCGTCGCCCTGAGCCCGCACAAAAATGCCAGCCCCAGCCCGAGCATCCACCACCCCAGCATCTTCGAGCTGGCGGTAGACTTTGCTAATCGTGTTGCGATGCAAACCCGTTTGCATAGCCAACTGCCGGGTGCTGGGCAGCCGATGCCCCGGTGGAAACTGCCGCGAAGCGATCGCAAAGCGTATTTGGTTGTAGAGCTGAGTAGACGCTGGGATCTCGCTATCGGGTTGAATGTGAAACTGAACCATAGACCAGAGCCTCCGCCATGCGCTCGATGAGAACTAACGACCAAGATAATCTTGAAGCCGTTAAAAAACCTGTGTTAAAACCCTAACTGGATGGCCCGTTGAGGGATGCTGAGACGCTAACCTGCGATGCCGGATTGAGGCGAATGCGATGGTATGGGCAATCATAGCTGACATGCTGGCACAAGGGTACATGCTCGCCCCCGCTAGTCTTCAGGATGGCTAGCACTATCTTCGCACGCTTAGGTATCCGGGCTCACTAGAGGAGTATGCGATCGCCACCATGCCCCACGGTCATCCATCATGTTCCGTACCCCCGTTGTCTTAGGAATCTACTTATGAGCCATTCGGATCTTCAAACAGGCCATGTCCAGATTAACCATGATGGCTTGGCGATCGATGCCTATATGGCCCAGCCCGCTGCCGACGGTCTGTATCCTCCCGTGGTCGTTGTGCAAGAAATCTTTGGGGTGAATGCCCACATTCGAGATATCACAGAACGCATTGCCCGAGAAGGTTACCTTGCGATCGCCCCGGCTCTCTACCAACGGTTAGCCCCCGGCTTTGAAGCTGGGTACACCCTAGACGATATCAAACTAGGGCGACAGTATAAAGACCAGACCCATGCGGATGAGCTATTGGGCGATGTGCAGGCGGCCATCGATTTTCTGAGCCAACAGCCGGCTAGTAAACCCGGTGGGGTGGGCTGTATTGGATTTTGTTTTGGTGGGCATGTGGCGTTCCTAGCTGCCACTCTGCCATCCG
The DNA here is from genome assembly GCF_016888135.1 of Leptolyngbya sp. CCY15150. Taxonomy (NCBI): domain Bacteria; kingdom Bacillati; phylum Cyanobacteriota; class Cyanophyceae; order Leptolyngbyales; family Leptolyngbyaceae; genus Leptolyngbya; species Leptolyngbya sp. CCY15150. Next base: position 417,901 of record NZ_JACSWB010000207.1, on the reverse strand, counting down.
TCGCTGCGACCGCGTCGTTTTATGGGGCTGGATTGCCAACCTGGTGTCCGGGCGGTGGCGACCCCACCTTGAGCCGCACAGGAGATATTAACGGCACCCTCTACGCCTTTTTTGGCATGGAAGATCTGAGCATTCCCCCTGAGCATGTGGAGCAACTTGAAGCAGCCTTAACGGCGCATCACGTCCCCCACCAAATCTTTCGCTACCCCGAAGCCGACCATGGCTTTTTCTGCGATCGCCGCGCTAGCTATCATGAGGCCGCTGCCGCCGATGCTTGGGTGCAGGTAAAAGCTCTGTTTCAGCAAGTCCTCTAGGAGCATTCTGCCCTCCATCCCTAGGCTTGCGTCGGTCTGGGGATGGTCTGGGGATGGTCTGGGATGTCCCGCGAATGTCCCGTGAATGTTACGGAGCGTTACTCGTTGCCAGGAAACTTGAGGATTTAAGATAAATCCGTCTACGATTGGGCAAGGTTTAGTGTTGAGGGGCGATCGCTCCCTGCAAATCATAGATGTGCGTTCAAGGCCTTTTAAGATGGCTGCTTGTTGGGATGCATAGTTGGGATACATAGGGGTGGTGCGTCATGGCTCACGCCCAGCCCCTTTGGATACGATGGTGCGATAGATTGCTAGGCTGCCATGCCCCCTTAAGGCTCTAGCGATCGCTGGTTTTTGCTTCACAGAGCAAGTTCTCTGTTTAGGTCACCCTAGGTAGGCTATAACGTAGAGGTCATACCTGGGAGATGCTAGGTTGGCTTTACGCTTGGGCGTAAACCATTGGGTGGGTTGGGTAGTTCGCTGCATCAACTCATGGACTCTGATTTAGCGATCGCCCTGTTTTAACGTTCAGTAGTTGCCTAATGTCTCTGCACTTGCAACGATGAAATCTTTCCCAACCCCAGATCCTTTCCAATTAAAGTTTCCCAATGGGCATACGGCGGTGGCTATTCAACTGCACCGCTCTACAACTCGATCTAAGATTGCGCCGCTCCTGACCCAACTGGGGTTGCCCATGGCGCGGCCAACGCTGGTGGTGGTGGGAGGAGCTAGCGGTATTTCTGAGGAAAGCTTTTGTCAATTGCGATCGCTGTTTACGGAGGTGTTAGCACCGGTGATCCAATCCCTAGATGGGGTGGTGATTGATGGCGGCACGGACGCTGGTGTGATGAAGCTGATGGGCGAGGCCCGCCAAGCCACAGCCAGCACCTTTCCCTTGGTGGGCGTGGCAGCGATCGGCACCGTGATTTTGCCCCAGAGCCCCACCCAGCCTTCGGATGATCAGGCTCCTCTCGAACCCCACCATACCCATTTTGTGTTGGTGCCAGGAGGGCTTTGGGGGGATGAAGCACCGTGGATTGCTAACGTGGCGACGGTTTTGAATGTTGATGCACCATCGGTGACGGTGTTGGTGAATGGTGGTCGAATTGCCTGGCAAGATGCGTCCAATAGCGTACGGGTGGGGCGGCCGGTGTTGGTGATTGCCGGTAGTGGACGCACGGCGGATGAGCTAGCGGCGGCTGTTCGGGGAGAACTCAGCAGCGATCGCGCCACGGATTTAATAGATTCAGGGCTGGTTCACATTGTAGATTTGTCGAGTGACCTGCTGTTTGTCCGCAGCGTGGTGCAGTCGATGTTGTCCCATACCCATCAACCCAATGCCGTTTGATGGTGGTGTGTTGACGCTCATACCCAAGGGCTGGGCATTAGCGGAACGTGCTGCACTCTTGGCCAGATAGCGACACAGCAGACGAGTAGGTCATGACCTGCCTAAAAGGCGGAGGTCATGTCTTGCAGAATTTTACCGACGCTATTGAGATCACCCACCACCCGTTTCACCGGCTTGGGCCAGATGCGCACTAGGGTCGGCGTTGCCGTAATTTGATTGAGCTCGGCAATCTCTGGATGCTTTTTCACATCGACAATTTTTAGGGTGTAGGGGCGCTGCAGCGATCGCTCTAAGACCTGATGGAGGCTTTGCAAAACTTGCTCGGTGACTAGACTCTGTCCGCTGACAAACAGGCGAAACACATAGCCTTGGGGAGAACTGGGGGTGGGGTTGCTGGATAGCCAGGGTTCTGCCTGAGGGAAGCGCGATCGCCTTAGGGAATCATCGAGCTTGACGACTAGATCGTGGGATTGCCAAAGTTCTGGAAAGCGCGATCGATAGGTCATCAAAACAGCCGGATCACAGCCTGGCCCAGGATTCGGCAAAACCGACCATTGCAAATCCAAGCTGTAAAACAGCATATTCAGTAAGGGCTGGTATCGCTGCACCATGGGCGACATCTCTGCCGCTTGGCAGCGAGTTTGGCTTCTAGGATCCAGCCAGCAGTCAATGGTTGCCGTAAAACAAGGCACCAAGAAGTGAGGCGGCTCTGGCAACCCCAGCAGCTCCTGCAGCGCAGCACAAAGCTGCAAGTGCCACCGATCTTGCTTATGTTCATCGATGGCATAGATGACGTCTCCTCCGGGCGTAAACAGGACAATTCCCTTATACGACGAAGGAATAATGGACTCCTGCAACCCCACCAGCTTAGACTCGACCTCTGAGAATCTGGGCCATTTCGTTGGGCTTGGGCGACATTTCTAGGGCCGTTTCTTCCGTAATTCGCCCAGCTTCGTAGAGCTGATAGAGCGACTGGTTCATGGTACACATGCCGTCAAAGGTACAGCGCGGCACCATAGCTTCCACCTCGTCTAGATCGCCTCGACGCAGGTAGTCACGAATAGCATCGGTATTCAGCAAGATCTCATGGAAGGCAGCCCGCTTACCATCCGTGGTGCGGCATAGCCCTTGGGCAATCACCGCCACCAAGGCTTCTGCCACCGAGATTCTGACCGGCTCCTGCTCCGCTGGATCATAGAGGTTGAGAATCCGCTCAATGGTTTTCACGGCGCTGTTGGTGTGCAGGGTGCCGATGACCAAGTGTCCTGTCTGCGCTGCCTTGAGGGCGGTGCTGATGGTTTCCTTGTCACGCATTTCCCCCACCAGGATGATGTCTGGATCTTCCCGCAGGGAGGCTTTCAGGGCGTTGTCAAACTTCAAGGTGTGGATGCCTACTTCCCGCTGCTTGATCAAGGCTTTACGGCTTTGATGCACAAACTCCACCGGGTCTTCAATGGTGATGATGTGCTTGGGCATCTCCTTGTTGATGTAGTCAATCATGGCGGCCATGGTGGTCGATTTCCCGGAGCCTGTGGGCCCGGTCACCAAGATCAACCCTTTGTGATAGTGACAAATATCCTTGAAGACCGGCGGCAGATTGAGCTGCTCCATGGTCAAGATTTTCATGGGAATGAGTCGCATGACCATGCCTGGCCCGCGAATTGAATCAAAGATATTGATCCGCACCCGAGCGAAGTCGTACTGGGCAGCTCCATCAAAATCTAGGGTGTCTTTAAAGCGTTGAATCTCTTGATCCGAGAGAACTTCGCTCAGCCAACTGAAGAAAGTATTTTCGTCGGTGACCGGGTATTCCGTCGTGTCAATTTCGCCTCGGTTACGGAAGCGCGGCGTCTCTCCCACGCCCACGTGAATATCCGAGAACCCTTTATCGAAGGCCTCTTTCACCAACTGGGCCAGGGTCGGTGAACCGGGGCTGATGCGACTTTTCGCCGGCATACGCATGGGGGGTGGTGCAGCAGGGCGATGACCTGCCGGCGGAGCCGGTGGGGCGCTGGGCGGCTTGGGCGGTGCTCCAGTGCGAGGGGGCGCGCTGGGCGCAGATGGCATGACCATGGTCTGGGGCGAGATGGGTTGGGTGGCTTCACTCGCAGGCGCACCCGCTCGCGGTGGCGGTGGTGGTGCGGGTGGCATGGGCGGGCGGGGTGGGCGTTGGGCGTCGGTCATAAGCCACTTCCTGTCATTACAACGTCGAGATTAGGGGAAGGTGTTGGCGCTTGACCCCAGCGTGAGCCCTGAGGCTTGGGGAAGGGTTTCACGGGCAACACCTAGACCGGTCGATGGACGGGGCGATCGCAAAACGACCATCCCTAGACTAACTAATGTCTAGATTAACTGATGTCTATGAAATAGTGTCGAGTCATGAATTGTGACGTGATCGACGTGGCTGCAGAGGTGCAGGGCCGATGGTGTAACACTCTTGGTTCAGGTTGCCCAAAGTTTGTCCTATCGGTATCAGTACGTTTGCTCAACACAGGGGGCTGACGTATGTGGGGAGTTGCAGACGAATAGGGTTTATGAGCGCCTACCTGGTGCGATCGCTCTCCGTACTATTCATGTAGATATGAGGATAGGTCGCCGCTCCCATAGGAAAACCTGTTCATCAATATTAATTTAAGTAATACTAAATTAAAGAAAACGCTGCATTGGTTAACTATTAAGCTCACCATTAGGCTCAAATTTGATGCCTCTAAATGCCTAACGGTCATCTCCTGTCCTTTAAAGTCTGTTCAAAACAGACGTGGGGGCGAGGGTAGATCCCAAGGCGATCGCAGTCTCTTCTGCTCCCCACCACTCAAGATTTGCCGCTGGAACAGGTTTTGATAAGCAGGTTCAGGCGCGAGTTCTAAGCATTCCATGGGAGATTGACAAACGAACCTCCTGCTTCAGCGCTCACGCCCCCAGATTGCACTAGAGTGAAATAACCAAGGCTCCGTTTAAGAACTTAACAAGGTAAAGGTAAATTCCTATGCACCTCAGTGAATTGACCCACCCCAATCAACTGCATGGTCTGTCGATTCATCAATTGAATCAAATTGCGCGCCAGATTCGCGAAAAGCATTTAGAGACCATTGCAGCGAGTGGTGGGCATCTTGGGCCGGGGCTAGGCGTTGTTGAACTAACGCTGGGTCTCTACCAAACATTGGATCTGGATCATGACAAGGTGATTTGGGATGTGGGTCATCAGGCTTATCCCCACAAGCTGATCACCGGGCGTTATGGTGATTTTCATACGCTGCGCCAAAAGAATGGTGTGGCTGGATATCTCAAGCGTTGTGAAAGCTCGTTTGACCATTTTGGTGCCGGTCATGCCTCCACCAGTATCTCCGCTGCTCTGGGGATGGCCATGGCCCGCGATGCCAAGGGAGAAACCTTTAAGGTGGCGGCCGTGATTGGCGATGGGGCGTTGACTGGTGGCATGGCCCTAGAAGCCATCAACCATGCTGGACATTTGCCCAAGACCAACCTGATGGTGGTCTTGAACGACAACGAAATGTCAATTTCCCCTAACGTGGGTGCAATTCCTCGCTACCTCAACCGGATGCGTCTCAGTCCCCCGGTGCAGTTTCTGTCAGAAAATCTGGAGGAGCAATTTAAGCATCTGCCGTTTGTGGGCGATTCCCTCTCTCCAGAAATCCACCGCATCAAGGAAGGGATGAAGCGGCTAGCGGTACCCAAGGTGGGGGCGGTGTTTGAAGAGCTAGGATTTACCTACATGGGCCCGGTCGATGGTCATAACCTAGAAGAACTGATCGCCATCTTCCGTCAAGCCCATCAGCATCCGGGCCCTGTTTTAGTCCATGTGGCGACGGTTAAGGGCAAGGGGTATGCGATCGCTGAGGCCGATCAGGTGGGCTACCATGCCCAGTCGCCGTTTAACTTGACCACTGGCAAGGCGGTTCCTGCCAGTAAGCCCAAGCCTCCCAGCTACTCCAAGGTGTTTGCCCATACGTTGGTGAAGCTCGCGGAAAATAACCCCAAAATCATTGGCATCACCGCCGCTATGGCTACAGGCACCGGGCTCGACAAGCTCCAGGCCAAGTTGCCCAACCAGTATATCGATGTGGGGATTGCTGAACAGCATGCGGTGACTCTGTCGGCGGGGATGGCCTGCGAGGGGATGCGTCCGGTCGTTGCCATCTACTCCACCTTCCTGCAGCGCGCCTTCGACCAGATTGTCCACGATGTTTGTATTCAGAATCTGCCGGTGTTTTTCTGTCTCGACCGAGCTGGCATTGTTGGGGCAGATGGCCCCACCCACCAAGGGTTGTATGACATTGCCTATTTGCGCTGCATCCCCAACATGGTGTTGATGGCTCCTAAGGACGAGGCAGAACTCCAGCGGATGGTGGTGACCGGGGTGAACTACACCGATGGCCCGATCGCTATGCGCTATCCCCGAGGTAATGGGCTGGGCGTGCCGCTGATGGAAGAAGGTTGGGAACCGTTGCCCATCGGCAAGGGCGAGGTGCTGCGTCAGGGCGATGATCTGCTGCTACTGGGCTACGGCTCGATGGTGCAAACGGCTATGCAGGCAGCAGAAATTCTCAGCGAACATGGTGTGGAAGCCACTGTGGTCAATGCTCGCTTTGTGAAACCCTTGGACACCGAGCTGATTGTGCCCTTGGCGCAGAAGATTGGCCGAGTGGTGACCTTGGAGGAAGGCTGCACCATGGGTGGTTTTGGCTCCGCTGTAGCTGAAGCGTTGCTGGATCATGATGTAACCGTGCCGATCACTCGCATTGGGATTCCCGATGTATTGGTGGATCATGCGAAGCCGGATGAGTCTAAGACGGATCTGGGGATTACCGCGTCGCAAATCGCCGATCAGATCTTGGCAAAGGTGCGACCCCAGGTTGAGACGCTGAGTCAAACGCGCGCTTAGGGGCGATCGCTGCTGCTGGAGTTAAGAAGGGCAACTCAATGGGGTTGCCCTTTATAGTGGCGGCCTGTTTTGATAATGGATGCGGGGAATGGGTCACGCTCCCTTGGTTCCATCGTCAACGCCCATAGCTAGGCTATGGGGCAACGTCTCGGGCAACGTCTCGGGCAAGAAAGAGCGATCGCGTTGGATGGATACACAGCAGGGATTATTGTGCAGGATTTAGTCTTGATTGGGGGTGGTCATAGCCATGCGATCGCGCTGCGGCAGATGGGAATGCATCCCATGCCGGGGGTAAGGCTGACCCTGGTAACGGATGTATGGCATACGCCCTATTCAGGCATGTTGCCGGGGTATGTGGCAGGGCATTACGAGTTTGACCAATGTCATATTGACTTGCTGCCCCTAGCCAAGTTTGCCAACGCCCGCTTGATCAGCGATCGCGCCATCGGTCTTGATCTCGATAGGCAACAGGTTCACTGCGCCAACCATCCCCCCATCTCCTTTGACCGATTGTCGATCAACATCGGCAGTACCCCAGCAACCACCGTGCCGGGTGCGGCAGACCATGCCATTCCAGCGAAGCCCATTTCCCAGTTTTTACACCACTGGCACGCCATTCTGGATCAGGTGCGCCAACGACCGGAGCAACCCTTGAGCTTGGCCGTTGTGGGCGGGGGAGCCGGCGGGGTAGAGCTAGCATTGTCGATTCAGACTCACCTGAGTCGCCTCTATCGAGAGGCGGGACAGCCGCCGCAGGTGCAGGTGCATCTTGTCCATCGCGGGGCAGAGATTTTAGAAGGGCGCGATCGCTGGGTGCGACGACGGATGCTGCGGATCTTGCAGCAGCGGGGTATTCAGGTTCACTTGGGCGTGACGGTGGATCAGGTGTTGCCCGGACGGCTCGTCGGTTTAGGTGGCTTTGCGCTGAATTGCGATCGCATTCTCTGGGTGACCCAAGCGTCAGCGGCCTCCTGGCTAGCCCAGGCGGGCTTGACCACGGATGAACGAGGCTTCCTCCAGGTGAATGCTTATCTCCAGTCCTTGTCCCATCCCCATGTGTTTGCGGCGGGCGACATTGCCACCCAAATCGACCATCCGCGCCCCAAGGCAGGGGTGTTTGCGGTGCGTCAGGGGCCGCCCTTGGTGAACAATCTGCGGCGATCGCTGCTGGGGCAATCTCTCCAGGCCTACTATCCCCAGCGGGAATTTTTGATCTTGATTGGCACCGGAGATGGGCAAGCCGTGGCTTCTCGCGGGCGCTGGGGGCTGGGGCCATACCGCTGGCTGTGGCGCTGGAAAGATCACATTGATAGGACGTTCATGGAGCAGTTTGCCCAGTTTCCGGTTGCATCCATGGGGCGATCGCTGGATGCTGCAAGGGATGAGGATGACATGCGCTGCCTGGGCTGTGGCGCGAAGGTGGGGGGCGCAACCCTGGGGCGATCGCTGGCCCGCTTGCGCCAAACCTATTCCTTGACTAAGCCAGAGACGGTGCAGGTAGGTCTAGGAGCAGATGATGCAGCGGTGATCCAGATTCCTGCCGATCGCCTCCTGGTGCAAACGGTGGACTACCTGCCGGCGCTGGTGGATGACCCATTCCTCGCTGGCCAGATTACCGCTCACCACTGCCTCAATGACCTCTGGGCCATGGGAGCTACTCCTCAATCTGTGTTGGCGATCGCCACCCTACCGCCCCTGCCACCGCAACAGCAGGAAGAAACGCTCTATCATCTGCTAGCTGGGGTAGTGACGGTTCTCAATGGTGCTCAAGCGTCCTTGATCGGCGGTCATACTAGTGAGGGCGATCGCCTAGCGCTGGGATTGACCTGCAATGGCCTAGCGGTGCATCAAGATCTCTGGCGTCATCAAGGACTACAGCCAGGGCAAGCGTTGATTCTCACGAAGGCGCTGGGTACAGGCTTGCTGTTTGCGGCGGATATGCGCCGACAGGCTAAGGGGCGCTGGATTGAAGGGGCGATCGCCTCCATGCTGCAGTCCAACCAGAGTGCGATCGCGGTCTTCCGCCACCATAGCGTGACCGCCTGCACCGACGTCAGCGGTTTTGGTCTGGCGGGGCATCTGCTCAACCTTGTCCAAGCCTCTGAAGTGGCAGTGGAACTGAACCTTCACACCTTGCCCTGCTTGCTGGGGGTGGAAGACCTGCTGCTCACCCAAATTCGTAGCTCGTTAGATGCCCAAAACGTCTGGGCTGTCTTGCCCTACCTCCAAGTGCATGACATGGCTACGGACGATAGAATGCCTCTGTTGTTTGATCCCCAAACCTCAGGAGGGCTGCTGGCGGCATTGCCCGACCAGCAAGCGATCGCCTGCGTGGAGGCGTTGCAAGCCATGGGCTATGCTTCTCGCTGCATTGGTCGAGTCCTGCCCCGATCAGAGCAGCCGCCGATTACGGTACATCCCTAGGTTCAACGGTTGCCTTTGCCATGCCCCATTGTCTAGATGTCCATGCTTTTCTCCATGCGCCTGGGCCGATCCTGGATGTGCGTAGTCCCGCTGAGTATGCTCAGGGTCATATTCCCGGTGCTGCCAGCCTGCCATTGTTTTCCAATGAGGAGCGGGCCCAGGTGGGCATCTGCTATAAACACCAAGGTCGGGATGCTGCGGTGGAACTGGGGTTGGCGATCGCTGGCCCCAAGCTAGCGGCGTTGGTGGCCGCGGCCAAACAGCTCGCCCCCGATCGGGTAGTGCAGGTGCATTGCTGGCGGGGCGGAATGCGCAGTGGCTCCGTCGCTTGGCTGCTGGAAACGGCAGGTTTCCAGGTGGCGACCCTGGCCTTGGGCTATAAGGGATTTCGTCACTGGGCCCAGACCTACTGCGCTACAGCGCGACCCATCATTCTGCTGGGCGGCATGACCGGGACAGGAAAAACTGATAGTCTGCAGGCGATCGCCCGTCGAGGTGAACCGGTGCTGGATCTGGAGCATCTAGCCAGCCATCGGGGCAGCAGCTTCGGTTCCCTAGGGCTGCCAGCTCAACCGTCCAATGAACAGTTTGAAAATCGGTTGGCGATCGCCCTACAGCAGCTTCCCCTGGATCGCCCCATCTGGATTGAAGCCGAAAGCCGCCGGATTGGTCTCTGCCGTATTCCCAACGAGTTGTTTGAGCAAATGCTCCGGGCTCCAATGCTGCAGGTGGAGCGATCGCGGGATGAACGGGTGGCAATCTTGGTGGCGGTCTATCAGGTGGCTCCCATTACCGATCTGATTGCCGCGACTGAACGCCTGCATAAACGGCTGGGCGGTCAGCGTACTCAGGCTGCTGTTGCTCATCTCCAGAGCGATCGCTTGCCCGAAGCCTGTGAGGTGATCTTGGACTACTACGATCGCACCTATGCCCATGCGCTCAAGCGCCATCTCGGGCCAGTCTACACGGTAGATGTCACCGGACTGTCTGCGGATGATAGTGCTGCGCTGATGCTTGATGTTGCATCAAAGCTATAGCCAGCACAACTTCAGAAGCTATGCTGGCTGAGCCGTTTGTCCTGAGGACAGGCTACGCCAACGTGAAACGTCTTCCTTCGGGAGCAAGCCACAACCCACCCAGCCTTCCCTGAGCGAAGCCGTTGGCGTAGGGAACGCCAGAGCAGAAGTAACCCGCCTAGTTGCTAAAGCAGGAAACCTTGTGTGTTCTGAACTTCCTTTTCGTTCTTCTGTCTTCGTTCTTCTATCTTGCGGTACTAGCTAGCTGGCCCCACCAACACCTCACCTTTCAACATCCGCTGAGCTGCATCCAGCAGCGCTTCTTCTAGGTAAGGCTTGGTGAAGTAGCCCTTAGCTCCGAGGGTGATGGCCATCTGCCGGTGGCGATCGGCTCCTCGGGAGGTCAGCATGGCGATGGGCAGGTCTGTGAGGCTGGGGTCTTTCTGGATGCGGGAGAGAAGCTCTAGCCCATCCATGCGCGGCATTTCAATGTCGCAGAATACCAGGTCGCAGGGCAGCCCCGATCGCAGTTTTTCCCAGGCTTCTTGCCCATCGCGGGCTTGCTCAACCCGATAGCCCACCTTGTTAAAGGTCATGGACAGCAGCTCGCGGACGGTAATCGAGTCATCCACAATCAGCACCGTGGGCTCACTCTTACTCGGCGTTGTATCTGGCGTGGTGAGGTCGTCCTTCGTCCAGAGGGAGCTGCCCGAATCGCGGCGGATGCGTCCCATGGAGAGATCAATGAGTTCTAGCACATCGGCAATGGGCATAATCCGTCCATCCCCGAGCACTGTCGCCCCGGCAATCCCCACGGGCTTAGGCACCGGCCCTTCCAGTTGCTTGATTACAATTTCCTGTTCGCCTAGCACCTGATCAACCTGGAGGGCGAGGAAATTGCCAGAACTGCGCAGTACAATCACCGACACCATTTCATCTTCCTGACTACCGCCGTAAACACTGCCACGTCCTAAACTGCGGTTATGGCTGAGCAGTTCTGAGAGCGGCTGGAAAGGCAGCAGCATCTCCCGCCAGGTGATGCAGGAGCGGCCTTCGCTATCGGTTTGGATGCGATCGCGGGGTACATCCAGCATGTCTTCCACCCCGTCCATCGGGAAGGCAATGCGGGCGCGATTGCTAATGCAGCATAGGGCTTTCGAAATGCTGAGGGTGAGGGGCAGGCGGATGGTAAAGGTTGTGCCTTGGCCAAGGGTTGAGTCGGTGTTGATGGCTCCTCGAATTTCCGTGAGGTTGGTGCGCACCACATCCATCCCTACCCCGCGTCCAGCAAAGTCATCGGCCTTATCGCGGGTGCTAAACCCAGAATGGAAGAGCAGGTCATACACGTCCAGTCGGGTCATCTCCCTAGCTTCTTGAGGGGTGACTAAGCCTTTCTGCATGGCCTTGGCTTTCACCCGCTCCGAGTCAATGCCTGCCCCGTCATCACTAATCGAGATCACCGTTTGGTTGCCTTGGTGGAAGGAGCGAATGGTGATGCGTCCAACCGGAGGCTTGCCCGCTGCAACGCGTTCTGCCGGGGTTTCAATACCGTGGGTGATGGCATTGTTGACCAAGTGGGTCATGGGGTCATACAGCGACTCCAGGATCATCTTGTCGATTAACGTGTCTCGACCTTCCACCACCAGCTCTGCCTGCTTGCCACATTTCAGCGAAATATCCCGTACGGCGCGAGGCAGGCGATCAGCGGTTTGGGCAAAGGGCACCATGCGAGAGCGGGTTAGCCCTTCTTGCAGTTGGGTGGTGACTTGGCGGAAAGTGCGGGTAATTTGGTCGCTTTCATCCACCACAAAGTCAATATCTGACGCGGACTCCCGCACCCGGACAATCAGTTCGATCATTTCCTGGGAGAGGGTATGGAAGCCCGTGAAGCGATCCATTTCCAGGGCGTCAAAATTTGCCCCTGTGGCATGTTGAGCCTCATTTTGCGGTGCGGCTGCCCCGCCACCAAAATGTCCCTTGCGGCTGGAGAGGAGGGAGCTTTCGAGCAGCGATCGCTCGTAGAGATCCCGCATTCGTTGTCCCACGTCACTTAACTGCTGCACTTGGTAGAGCAGATTGTCGAGAAACTGCCGCAGCCGTTCTTGGGTTTGTTCTAGGCTGTTGCGGTTAACGACCAGTTCCCCGATGAGGTTATTGAGGTTATCGAGATTTCTGACCGAGACCCGCATGGTTTGGTCGCTCTGACCCCGACGCACGGTTCGGCGGCTGGTGGTTGCGGGAGACGAACGGCGAACGCCTTTGCTGGTGGGCGGCCCTCCTAGGGTGTTGTCTGCATCTTCGAGGAGTTTTTCGAGATCATCGAAGTCGCTGAAGTCATCATCACCGCTCTCGGTCGCGCTTTCGATGGATGGAGTATCGAGGGCGTCATCATTTAAGAGAGCATCCAGGTCAGCAAAGTCATCGGCAAAGTCGTCTTGGCTTGCTGCCGGAGCATCGGGGATGACTGTGGGCGTGTCATCTAGAAGGGCATCTAAATCGGCAAAGTCATCCTCATCGGTGGCCGATGTAAGAGGTTCGTCGTCCAGCAAACTGTCTAGGTCTGCAAAGCTGTCGTCTGGGATGTCGGTGAAGGCATCGGGTTCGTTGTCGTCTAAATCGAAGACATTGCTGAGATCAAGGTTATCTTCAGCGATCGCTTCTGGAGGGTTGGTATAGTCCTCTGGTTCTGATGCCTCGTCGTCTAAAAACTGATCTAGAGCATTGAGATCTAAGTCATCGTCCTCGGTGGATGCTGCTGCACCGGGCACGGTTGGCATCTCGAAGCTGAAGGGATCATTTTCCTCTGCTTCTGCCTCATCGCCAAAGGTGCCGAGATCAAAATCCAATTCTGCCAAATCGAGGTCGTTCTCTCCTGGGAAGGCACTCGTGTCCGTGGCGCTCAGGTCATCCTCATTGCTAAACAGATCGGCCACAAACGCATCAGGATCAGCGTTGACTGATTCCTCAAACCAGTCCATGCCTGCTGTCTCCTCGGCTGCCTCCTCAGGGGCGATCGCCTCTGAAGATAGGTCAACGTCTAGATCGAGACCGTCTAGATCGAGATCCAGTCCATCGGCCTCTGGTTCATGGGTATTGGTTAGCTCATCAGGCAGTTCATCATCAAGGTCAACCGCCAACCCGTGGTCACTGTCGTCTAACAAGCCTGCCAGGTTAGAGTCACCGTCTTCTGTGCCTGACTCAGTGAACCAGTCGTCAACCTCACTGGAGGGCTGATCACCTTGGGACGCCTCATCTGGGAAGGCATCACCTGGGAAGGCATCTACGCCTTGGTCGAGATCCAGTCCATTGTCGTCCTCCATCGAGGCAGGGGTAGCGTCGGAGGATTCTTCAGAGGGTGCTGTAATCCAGAAATCTGTCTCTGCTTCTGATGCAGACTCGTCGGTTTCGTCAAATAGGTTGTCTAGACCTTCTTCGGTCAGCTGATCGCCGGTGTCTGCGAAGCCTAGGTCATCAGGGAGGCGGTCACCGTCAAAAGATGGGCCTGCCCCTTCCGCGTCAGTTAGCGATGCGTCGGCACTCGCATCTTCGTCAAGGTTATCGTCAAGAAAATTGGCTAACAAGGCGTCATCGTCGTTGTCTGTATCGCCGTTCATGTCGCCCCACAAATCCGTTTCGAACGAGGGGGCGTCACCCTCTGATGAGGTTTCGTTGAAGATGGCGTTGAGATCACCCATCTCATCATCGAGCGTCGATAAAACTGGCGGCAGGGTGGAGGCGTCATCTTGACGATCCGGCTCTAGCGCATCAGGTTCGCTGGTGCCATCGTCGGCAAGCAGATCGTCTAAGCCCAGGTTGAGATCATCGCCTAGCTGGTCATCAAGCCCGTCAAGGAAGCCTAAGTCTGCCTCGCCAGATTCGTCAGAGTCTGCACTATCGGATGGGTTCGAGTCGCCAAATAAATCAACGTCAGACGAGCTGTCGGTATCAGACGTGCCAAATAAATCAAGGTCAAAGGATTCGTTATCCTCATCGTCAGTGAGGTCGCCGAAAAGGTTCATGGATGAGTCTGATGACGCATCATCAGCACTGCCGCCCATGCTCAGATCCTCGTCTTGAGCATCGCCTTGGATGAACGTAGCATCAAAATTAGGTAGGGCGTTAGAGGAGGAATCAGAGCTGTCATCTGCGATTGCCCCTAATTCTATGGAACTGGCATCCTCTGAGTCTGATTGATCAAATAACAGATCAGAAAAGTCGCTAGAGGGCTCTGGTTCTAGGGCATCTTCAAACCCCACATCTGTTGCCACAACCTCTTCCTGCCACCCGAGGTCAATGGATTCTCCTTCAAACAAGTCTGCCAGGGTGTTGAGTTCTGCCGCTCCCACCTCAGGGCCAGCCTGCTCAACAGGACGGAGAGCATCGGGATCGTCGTCTAGGGCATCAATCAGATCTAAGCCATCGCCAGGCTGCCCATCAGCGGTCAGCGATGCGGGGGGCTCGGCCGTCTCGCTCGGCTCGATAGTCTCTGTGAACCAGTCATCGTCCCCGCTGGTGTCTGTGGAGGATGAGTCTCCCAAATTCAGATCCGACATGTCATCAAAGGACAAGAATCCGGATGACGACGGTAGGGTATCTGTCGCAGTGAGGAAATCCAGGTCGGCCGATTCGGTAATATTGCCAGGCTCGTTGTCTGCAAAGAGGCTGTCAAGATCGGCGTCAATATCAATCTCTTCCCCAAAGTCTAGGTCTAGCTCTGGTAGGGTGGCCGGTATGAGATCGGCCAAAGCATCGCTGCAGGTGATCTGCTCCGCCCGTCCGGTGAGCACCAGCTCTTGGGCCTGCTTTAACTCTTTAATTAAGATGGGAGCTAGGGTTCTATAGGCGTTGTCTGTATGGGCGATCGCTCGTCTCGCATGATCCAGAAGCTGACACCAGGCATTCAGGTCAAACTGCTCACCAGCTTGGGAGAGCGTGCGACACATACCCTGGAGCGCTTGGCGACTGTCGGATTGATCCGGCTGCTTGAAGAGTTGCAGCATGGAGCGCAAATGAACCGGGATATCGCTTTGGAAGACCAGTTGTAGGGCGCTTTCCTCTTGCGGGGCCGCACTCCGTTGCGGGGCTGGAGCTGGGGCAGCAATGGCTCCGATGGATAGATCAACTTCCTCGGGAGGGGCTCCACCACTAGCACTCACCAGGGCGTTGAGATGTTCATTCAGAGCTGCGAACACCGGTTCAACATTGGCCATCACCTCATCGGACTTATCTTCCGTGAGACCAAAGGGGCCCTGCAGTTGGTCGATCAGCTCCTGTAGGTTGTCAAAAACTCGTAGGAACAGGCTTTCAAGTTTTTGGTCAACTTGAACGGGGCATTCCCGTAACACTTTGAAATAATCTTCTAGGCGGTGGGATGTCTTTTGGATACTGCCCAGCCCTAGCATGGCAGCTCCCCCCTTGACGGAGTGGGCAGCCCGAAACACTTCATTGACCATCTCGGAATCTGCGATGGTCGTTTGCAGATTCAGCAAACCCGTCTCAATCGTATTGAGGTGATCCTTGGCCTCCTCAATAAAGTAGCCCATGATCCGCTGCTGCTGTTCAGACTGCATACTCATAGCAGTATTCCTCTAGACTATCTGGCGGTGGTGACAAGAAAATCAGGGTGGCGATCGCTCAGCTTCCCCTCGTTGTTGACCGAGGTGGCCCGAGGAGAAAAAACTGAGTCAAATAAAACTTATTGGCTTTAATGTACCCGATCGCCCCTGAATCGACATCAGGGGGAGTCTTGTAGTACATGACATAGATGCCAAGAAACCTGTGCATCTACGGGGACGAGGTGAATGGGTCTAGGGCCCAGCCTCTGTCCTGCTATTCAACCCGGAATCGTTCAACAGAATTCAGGAGATCTCGCGCCACACTCAACTGGCTTTGCAGAGAGGCAGACACCCGCTGGGCTTCCTGAGACGTTTCCTGGGCCGTTAGCTCCACCGATTGCATCACCTGAGCCACGGCTCGGGAGGTTTCGGTTTGTTCCACCGTATCGGCGGTAATCGATCGCACGAGGACATCAATCCGGTTGGATACCTGAATAATGTCCTCAAGAGCCCGCTTGGCCTGTTCCGCCAAGCGCGTTCCTTCAATCACCTGCTGGGTGCCTTCCTCCATGGCGGTCATCACCGAGCCGGTTTCACTTTGAATTTGCAACACGATCTGTTCAATCTCTTTCGAGGCTTTGGCTGCCCGATCCGCCAACTGTCGCACTTCATCTGCCACAATCGCGAATCCACGACCCGCTTCCCCGGCTCGTGCCGCCTCAATACTGGCGTTCAATGCCAAGAGGTTGGTTCGCGAGGCGATCTGAGAAATCAACGCCACAATTTTGGAAATTTCCTGGGATGATTCTGCTAAGCGCTTCACTTTGCGGGTGGTTTCTGCTACGGTTTCCCGAATTTGCAAAATACCAGCCACCGTACGTTCCACCGCTTCCCCACCTTTCAAGGCGGTTGCCGATGCTGAGCGCGCCACTTCCTCCGCTTCTCGGGCGCTTTCTGCCACCCGCTGAATCGAGTCGGTCATCACCTGCACCGAGTTGAGGGTCACCGCCAGTTCCTCTGCCTGCCGTAAAGCATCGGAGGAGAGCGATCGCGCGAAAATTTCGTTTTCCGTCGATCCCTTGTTCACCTGTTTGGCGGCGGCCTTCACCTGCTGCACAATGTCTCGCAGGTTTTGAATCGTCAGGTTAAAGGAATCTGCCACTGCGCCGAGCACGTCTGCGGTCACCTCAGCTTGGACGGTCAGGTCACCCCGCGCCGCTCCTTCCACATCATCCAAGAGGCGAATCACCTGGCGTTGTAAATCTTCCTTGGCCTGTTCCTGCTCTTCCGCCTTGCGCTGCGCCTCACTCGTGGTGGTGAGAATCACCCGTGCCATTTGGTTGAAGCCGTTGGCCAACTGCCCAAATTCATCTTCGGAATAAACGGTTGCCCGCGCATTGAAGTTACCTTGGGACACGGAGTGAAATTGCTTGCGCAAGTCATCCACCGATCGCTCAATGGGTTTATTGGCCGCGCCCGATAACACCATCGATACACCGAATCCTGTGGCACCCCCCACCAGCGCCATCACAAGCCCGCTCATGCGCAAGCGCCCCGTGGCAGAGGAATCAGCGTCTTGGATAACGGTTGCGGTGATAAAGGTGGCGACTGCAACGGCAAAGGCAGAGGCGGCACCGGTCAACCCGGACACCAATAAGCGCTTACTGGGGATCGATGCATTTTCTAGGAAGGCGAAGGGCCCCTGCTCAACGCTGACTTCGGCCTCGTCGCCCTGGCTATCTCCCGTAAAGGTCGGCAGTTGCTCGGAGGTGCCAGCGATGCTAAAAATCTCGTCTTCTTGGATGAGGGACTGGTCTTCACCGCTGTCAAAGTCAAAGGCAGTACCGCTGATGGACGACGGGGTGCCACTGCTAGACAGACCAAAATCAGCACTACCGATCGATGGACTGGTGAGCCCGGCGGAGTTGTCGTCTAGGTCGAAGTCTGGAATGCTGCCCAGATCGTCAAACTCGTCAAACTCATCTAAAAAGTCAATGCCACCGCTCATGCTGCCAGAGGATCGCCCCGATGCTAGGGGATCATCGCTGGTGGGAAAGTCACTCCCCTCCATGTCGCCAATGGTAAACCCACCGGTTTCTGAGGACACAAAGGTGCGCTCATCGTCGTAGTCGGGGGTATTGCCATAGCCAGAGGGGGGAGCCTCATAGTCATAGGATGGTTCTACCCCAAAATCGTCGTTTAAGTCGTCTGCGGATCCCATAAACAGGGTTTCATCATCCGAGCTTTGGGGCAAGGGCATACCGCCGCTGGAGTCCATTCTGCCGCTAGAGTAGCTGTCTGAACTATCCACGTGGGGTGGAATAAAGGTGTCGTCTAGGCTGGGGTGGGTGTCGTCACTGCGATCGCCCATCTCGCCTCCAAAGGGATCGGCAAAATCCGATGCACTGCTGCCCACCCCAAAGGGATCGCCACCCGTGGCAAAGGGATCGGCAAAATCCTGTACTTCTCCAGGTTCAAACCCGCCTGACTCAAAGTCAGCGGCCCCCTCGTCGTCTAGTCCAGCATTGCCGAGGGAGTCAAAATCTACCGAATCAAAGCTGAAGCCTTCTTCTGAATCTGAGTCAGCATAGCTCGCACTGCCATTGGTTTCCGTTGCATAGGACAAGGGCTCTTGAACTGTGCCAGAAAAGTCGCTATCAATATCATCAAACCGTGGATCTGCTGCGCTGCTGCTCACCTCATCGACAAACTGGCTGGCATAGGCCAACCCGTCGTTTGCGTAGTCCATATACTGTTGGTCAGAGGTGAGACCTAAGACAGATTGATATTCCTGCTGAGCGACATCATAGCGCTGGAGCCCATAGCAATAAATATGGCCGCGCAGCAGCAGTACGTTTGGATCTTCGGGATAATCGACTGCCAGTTGATCGATAATATCGGCCGCATCTTGATAGCTACCCTGTAAGTATGCTCGCTCAGCGCGTTGATATGCCTGCGCGTAATCAGTACCTGATCCCATGTGCCTTCTCCTGCCCGTGCAAGTGTCAAATAATCGACTGGTTTATGCTGCCCATCGTGCTGATCGCAGAATTGCAATCTGATCGAGTAATCGAAGCAACCGGTTGCTATCCCCCTCCGTCATCCATTCCCCTCGCAGGAAGGGGGCCATGCTGTCAGGAACATTGGTTGGCATCTGTACTTCGTCAATGTCTAGCCAATCCATGCCAATGATTTTGTCAACCGCTAAGCCTAGCATAGTGTCTTGGTCTTCAACTGCAATGACATGAATTTCTGAGCGGTCAGTACTCAGGGGCGCAGAATCACCCAAAAACTGACCTAAGTCAGCAACCCAGATGACACGCCCTCGCACGTTGAGGGTACCTAATAGTAGGGGAGAAACGTTCGGAATGGGGGTAATGCGATCGGGAGACGTGGAAATCACCTCCCGAATGCCAATGGCGGGGAGGGCAAATTCGTCGCCGGATGTCACATAAAACTTAAGGTGAAGCTCACCTTCGGGGCTTTCCAGCTCCTGGAATTCAGGAACTTGGTCTTGATCTTGTCCTCTACCCGTTAAAAAGTCTGGGTTGCTGATCATTGCACTTGCCTAATGTTTCGCGTGACTTACCCTCGCAGCAATTGCTTCACCGTGCCAACCAACTCGGTCGGTTGAAAGGGTTTGGCAATGTATGCATCTGCTCCCTGTTTCATGCCCCAGTAGCGATCGAACTCTTCTCCTTTAGATGAGCACATCACAACGGGCACATCCTGTGTTTTTGGATCGGCTTTCAGACGGCGACAAACTTCGTACCCATTCATTCGCGGCATGACAATGTCTAGCACCACTAGATCCGGACGATGCCCCTGAATTTGTTCGAGTGCTTCCACGCCATCGCTTGCGATGGTGACGTTGAGACCGCTGCCTTTGAGAAGGTCAGTAATCATTTCTCGTTGGGTCACACTATCTTCCACCACCAAAACTGTACTCATTATGTTTCCCTATCGGCTAACCGCGAATGCTAAAGGGAGGGATTCCTTTAGTTATGATGTTTGCTACCTCGTAAGACTACGATAATGCAATTTTGATAATGATCATGCAAGTTTACGGGCGGGATGGTGCGGAGGCAGACTGAGTTAGGTCGATGTCTAGTTCATCTTCCACAGCTTCCGCTAGTAGTTCCTGAGGATCAGGGCGATCGGGTTGCCCAAATCCTACATATTTTTCGACGATGGTGGTTAGTTCGCTGGCCCCGAAGGGCTTGGTGAGGTAGTCGGTGGCCTCGACGATACGAGCTTTCACCCGATCAATGAAGCCATCTTTGCCGGTCAGCATGACAATGGGCGTTTGCCGGAAGGCGGTGGACTTGCGCAGCATGGCGCAGATCTCGTAACCATCCAGCTCTGGCATGGCAATGTCACACAAGATCAGATCGGGTTTCAGTTGAAACACTAAGCTCAGGGCCTTGATAGGATTACTGATCCCTGTTGCTTCGTAGCCTTGATGATTCAGGATAAATTCCACAGCTTTACGAATCGTAGCACTGTCATCAATGCAGACAATGCGGGGCACATGCCGATCGTCTGGCAGCGATAGCTCGCCCTGCTTGGTTTTGCCAGCAACGGGTGGGTTGATTTGCACAAACCCCCGTTTGACGTAGGGATAAATGGCGCGGGCTACATGGAGAATGTCGCGGTTGAGGTAGCGAGCCATTTGCCGAATCGAGGTTTTGCCATCAACCCAGGTGGTGAGCAAGCGGAGGGTTTGGGGCTTGAGGGCGGTGCGCAGTTGCTCTAGTTCGATAATGGCCGGGCATTGGTCGGGGGATTGAATATGGGGGCTAAACTGCTTCCATTCTTGGATTTGCTTGATGGTGTCGGCCAGGATGGAGCTGACTTCAATGGTGGTGAGCTGGGGGGAGAGCGGCGGGCTAATTTCGAAGGTGAACGAGCCTTGGTGGAGGCTCAGCAGATCGAACAAGGTTTCCCGAATCATGCTTTGGACGATGCTGCGCCCTTGGGCAGGGGTGAGGGCTTGGCGTTCGAGCAGGGCCCAGACATGGCCATATTCGGGAGCATTCAGGGTGGCGATCGCTGAAATGCCGATGGTGTCGATTAGGTGTTCGAGGTCGTAGCGACGCAGATAGTCTCGCAGGCGCGATCGCCCGGCGCTATCCCCGGCGTAGATAATTTGACCATTTTGGAAAAAGACAAACCAAGATTGCGCACAAATCTTTTTGGGAGATGGCTCAGACGTGCTCGACGTCGTTGTGCCGTAGGCCTCAACAAACAACTCACCGGTTCGCTGACCCAGTTCGATGAGTTGCATGATGCTGCGGATGTCAATTTCGTTTAGCTTGCCTTGCATGCAACTTGTGACGTGCCTGAAACAAAGTGAACAGGGAACAAAGGGAGCGATCGCCCGTGCTCAGCTAGCATACCCACGGCCGGTTTCAGAGTTTCGGCCAGCTTGCTGGGTTGAGCCGGTTTGTCGATGTCTGCTTGAATGTTAACCCATGATTGTTCATGTATTGTGCCCAAGGACGCGATCGCCCCAGGGAGTTCGTTACAAGATGTTGAAATGGGATTCTCTGGGGAGCTGTGAGATGCTGCTCTGTAAGAATGGGCACTTTTGGAGCTGACTGGGCTTCTAGGGATGGCAAGGGGGTATTGGTTAGCAAGCTGCTTGTGGATCCGTGGCGATCGCTTAAAAAGCATCCTATACTGACAACCCTGACCCATGATAGAAAAGCTATCTTGGCTAAGATCTGTATCCATTTCTGGTTAAGCTGAAAGATAGTCAGGTTGTGAGGTGGGTTGGCTCTGTTGGGAAGGCTCTGTCGGGAAGGGGTTGTTTGCAAGGGATGCTTAGGTCTACACCTGCCCTGATGATGGAGAACTCGTGATCGGGGCCTGTCAATTGATAGGTCACCGTTGCCATAATTGAGGATGACGGTCTTCACCTATGGTTCACCTCTAGGGCTTACATCTAGGGCTCCCATCTATGGGTTATCTGTGGATTGAGGGTGATTGATCCGGAAGCGATCGCCCGCGTCTCTTGTCTGAGCAGGAGATAACTAGATGTCCTATCGTCCTGTATGCAAGGGATTGGGCAGTCTAGATCACAGCAGGCTCAATGGGGATCCTTGTAGCCTATAGATTCTCGTAGCCCATCATTGGGGGACATGAACGGAGAGGCCATCAAGGATGGGTAAACGATTCACGTGGGAATGTGAGTTCCCTGATCGTGGGTAGCAAGCCTGAAACTAGAGACATGCGTTCAAGGGGAGCATTTTGACGCGACCTAGCATCGTTGAACAACCTAGAACAACCTAATCGAGTGGGTTGACACAAAAAAGCATACATTGGGTCACAGTAAAACCGTTGTCTGCATTGCGAAATCTCCATCGAAAGATTCGCTAGACTGTTAGCTAAAAGATTGGGTAGGATTTGGGGCATGGCTGCGCGTTCTTCCACGCACCGACAGAGATGATACAAGACCTATCCTGTATCACGCTGGCAGAAAGACACACAGTTCAAACCTTGGGATCGGGCACAAAAGAAGAGGATTATCGGCGTGCTGTATTTAGCTGAAGTACAGAAACAGAAAAGTGGCTTTATGGGCGGCGGCGGTAAGGCAGAGTTTAAGCTCATTGCCTGCCAGCGTTCTGAGCAAAGTTGGAGCGCCTATGATGAAACCATTGCTGCTCCAGATGACGTGACCTATAACGCCGGAGCCATCGTGATGGTGGAATTAACCGGTGCCAAGCAGGTGCGGCGACATTTTGAAGCGGGTCGTCAGCTTGTCAGCATTTTGCAAAACTTTTCTAAGCTCCAAGAAAAATCCAAGACCCAAGAAGAAGAGATTGAGCAGTGGAAGCAGTCGCTGACGTATCAAAGCCAAGAGCTGAATCGCCGGGAAATGGAAATGGAAGCCCGGCAAGAGCAACTCCAGCAGATGGAAGAAGACTTTGAACGGCTTGACCAACAGCGCCAAGACATTGAAGATACCCGCCAAGAGGTTGAAAACCTGCGCGAGGAGTTTGAGCGCAAAAGCCAAGAGCTAGAAGGGGCATGGGCCCATCTCAATGGGGAAGTGCGCCGTTTTGAGGAACGGCAGGCAGAACAGCAGCAGTCAGCAACGTTAGATGATGAAAAGGCGACGACGCTACGGGCGCTGCTCGATCAGATTTCTGGAGCCGTTGCACCTACAGAGTCTGTACGCGAACAGCTCCATCAGTCGTTTGAAATTTTAGACAGGCAGCAGCAGGCACTTCAGCATCACTGGCAGGGTTTGGAAGGCAGCCGCAGCTCAGCCCAGCAGCGACAGTCGGAGTTGGAACAGCAGGCCCAGACGATCCGTGATGCTTGGCAGGCTTGGTATGACGCCCAAGAAAACTTGGAACATCTCAAGGCGGAGTTGCGATCGCAACAACAAGCTCTCAGCCTCAAGCAAGACTACGTGAAAGCTCTAGAAGCTCAAATTAAAGCCCAAGCGGATCTGCATCGCAATGTGTGTTTTCTGGCTGATGGGTCGGATTCAATCACCATTGGCGTATCGATTGATCTGCAAGCTTTAGAGGCTATGCCGCTGGATGATTTGCAGCGGATTACCCAAGACTTGGAGTCGGAGCTGGAGAAAAACTCCAAGTTTGTGAATAGCCAAGAAGAAGAGCTGACCTACAAGCAAGAAGAAATTGATGAAATTCAGCGCCGCATTGATGAAGCCAATGACTTCGATCGCTTGCAGCTTGAAAACGAGTTAAAAGATGAGCAAGACGGCTATGAAATGCTCAACGAAACGCTCGTCGGGCAGCGTCGCAATCTACGGGAACGGGAAGCCATTCTCAAGCAGCACAAGTCCATCCTCGCTCGGCGACAAGGCCATGCGGTGGGTGAAGGTGAGCCAGGGGAAATTGACTTGAAGCCAGTGCTCAATCAAATTGAGGCCCATCGTCAGGCTATGCAGGATGAGCTTAGCCAGGTGCAGGCAACGATTCAAGACATCCATGGTCAACTTGAACAACTGCAGACCCAGGTAGATCAGCAAACCAGCCATCAAATCGCCCAGCGGGAAGAGGTACGGCAACTAGAAGCTAACCTCAGCGATCAGCGAGCGGCGGTGGCAGAACTCTGGGGCAAGGTCTACCTCTATGAAGAACTGCTCCAGCCGACCCAAGACGGCTACGATAGCCTCCGGCAGACGGTTCAGTCCATTGGTGATCTTATGTCTCAGTTCCAAGAGGCCAGCGACTATCAGCTCCAAGGCATTACGGAAATGCAGCAGATGATTGAGCAACTCACCAGCCAATCGGCAGAACTGGCGGCATCGTGAGCGGTGCTCTAGGGGGTCGCATCTCTCGATGTGATCACAATCCACGGATGCTCCACGCGGGCGATCGCCCCTCCAGGTAGGGGATCGGTCTGGCTGCGGTTGGGAGCCCAGATCAGCGCCACTAGTTTTTCAATCTGGTGGTAGCTGGGGGCCGGGATCGACAGAGCCTGTAAGTGTAAACGCATCACCCGTCGTTGCAGCGCTAGGGGAGATGCTTGCAGTGTCGTGCGATTTAGTCGAGCCGCTCGCCCCTGTTCATCTGCTTCCCGAGCCTGGTGCCAAAGCTGTTCAGCTAGATGGGATAGGTACTCTACATCGGCGCGCAGCAATTCTGCCGTTTGGGCTAGGTGACCTTCGGCTTGAGCATTGATCTGCTCTGTGAGTAGGGGCAGTAGGGTATGGCGGATGCGGTTGCGGGCGTAGTGGAGATCGCTGTTGCTGGAGTCTTGCCAGATCGGCAGATCTCGCTCGTGACAAAACCGGGCAGTTTCCTCACGGGTCATAGCCAGTAGGGGGCGTACCAGTTGGATGCGATCGCTGAGAGGACGACACCAGGTCAAGGCCTGCAGTCCATCCATGCCGGCCCCCCGCACCAGGTTATAGAGCAATGTTTCAGCGCGATCGCTGGCCGTATGTCCGGTCGCCACCTGGGTGTAGGCATGATCCTGGGCGATCGCAGTCAGTTGGTCATAGCGCCAGGTGCGTGCCGCTGCTTCGGTGGGCGGTAGGGTTTGGGTGGCAACCCCGTAGTAGGGAATCTGCCACTGATGGGCTAAAGCCTGCACATGGGCGGCATTTTCATCCGCATCGGTTCTCCAGCCATGGTTGCAGTGGGCTATGGCTATCTCCCAGCCCCACTTGGTCTGGAGATCCAGCAGCAGGCGAATCAGGCAAAGGGAGTCTTGCCCGCCAGATACGGCAACTAAACAGCGATCGCCCGCTGGCAACAGGGAGCGATCGCGCAGGGTTTGGTGCAGGCGAGCGTGGAGGATAGTCCAGGGTAGGTTGATCCCCATAGAGAGCGGGGGATGAAGCTAGAAGAACTAAAAGAACCAGCCGTAGCTATGCAGGCCTTTGCCGAGGATGTTTACCCCTAGGTAGCAGATCCACACGACGAGGAAGCCGGATGCCGCCAAAATAGCCGGGCGACGACCTTGCCAGCCCCGAGTAATGCGGGCATGGAGGTAGGCGGCAAACACCAGCCAGGTAATCAGGGCCCAGGTTTCCTTGGGATCCCAGCTCCAGTAGGAGCCCCAAGCTTCGTTGGCCCAGACGGCTCCGGCAATGATGCCGATGGTCAAGAGAGGAAAGCCTAGTCCAATAATTCGATAGCTGATGTTGTCGAGGGTGTCCGCTAGACTTAGGCGCTGAGGGGAGAGGGCAGCTTGGGCTTGGACAGGAGCTTCCAGCACAGCCGTACTGCCTGCGCTGTAGGCAGGGGTCGCTTCAGGTTCAGGACTGCTGCTTGAGCGGCGAATGCGAAACTTGGCATCCCGATAGGCCCCGGTGCCCACCGAACTACCGCGTAGCTCCACGGCTTGTCCGCGGGTGACCACCAAGAAGGCGATCGCCATCAAGGCTCCTACCATCAGGGCCGAGTAGCTAATCAGCATGACGCTCACATGCATCATCAGCCAATTGGATTTCAGGGCTGGCACTAGGGGTTCGGAAACCTGCATTTGGGAGGGGAGAGACAGGGCCGCGAAGGCGGCAATGCCCATGGCTACAGGCGCGGTTACCGTACCGACTAGGCGACTGCGGCTCATATGTTCGGCAAACAGGTGAACAGCCGTGATCCCCCAAGCCAGGAAAAACAAGGATTCGTATAGGTTGCTGAGGGGAAAGTAGCCCGCATCAACCCATCGAGCCGTCAGCAGGGCCGCCATGCTCAGGTTGGCGATCGCCATGCCTAGGGTGCCGAGCCCCGCTAGGTAGGGGATGGTTGGAAATGCTGCGCCACACCAGTACAGCAGCATGGTCAAAAACAGAATGGCAAACGACCCATTGTCTAGCCAACCCTGAAGAGTCACCAAATCCATTTCAGACCTCTCCCAACAAATAGATAACAGGTATACCAGAGGACAAATCGAGGTCAATCTTGTCGTGCTGCAGCCATTCCGGAACGGAATGGAGATCTGCCTAGCGATTTAGACCCGTGCTTGACCGATTCCTCTGGGAGCTGCTGGGTTCACCAAGACCCTGGGGATCGCCGCCAGCGATCGCTTCCGGATGAGCCACCCAGGTAACCAGCTCCACCCTCTATCCTAGCGAGTCTTGGGGATCCCGCGACCGTTTACGGTAAAAATCTTTGGGTGGGCCTACGGGGTTGCGCCGTCTTGGTCGTCTGCTGGGGATGTTTCCTTGGGGGTGTCAGGATCGGTGGCAGCGGGTGAGGCAGATGCATCCACCTCAGGTAATGGGCCTGGGGTTCTGCCTTGTTTCAGCATGACGTAGATGTCGTACAGCGTGCTTTGTGGGGTTTGCGATCGCGTGGTGACGCCAATAGCCTGAAGTGCCGAGACATATGGGGTGTAGCGATCGGGCGTGGGCGGAATGGGAAGACCTGCTTGAGGGTTGAGCAATTGCTCAACATTCACAAAAAATTGTCCGTTGGTGCGGGCGTCGTTGGAGGTCAGGGTTTGGTAGAGGCTGCTGTCGGCGAGGGTGCTTTGGGGCTGGGGCACTACGGTGTCGGCTACCGCCCCGCGAATGGCTAGAAAGGCGCGATCGCCCTCCAACCATCCCCGCACAATCGTCAGCCCGGAAAAGGGCTGAGTCCATGTGGTTACGGTCTCGCCGCTTACGTTGGCCTCGCTCACGTCAAAACGGTAGCGGCGGTTCATCACGTCATCTAGGGATGCCAGGGTTTGTTCGGCGGCTGAGCGATCGCTAGCCTTGGCAATCACGAGCACCCCGGCGCTGGTTTGATCAGGGGCTGTGGGATTGGCAATGGGGATGACACCCAGGGCAAATTCTCCGGTCATCCAGCTCATGAAGTCTTGATCGAGATCTAAACCCACAGCAGCCTGTAGCCCTTGGCGTAGGGCATCGGGATGGAGAATGTTGGGCGATGCATTGGGCTGGTCGGGGGGAGCCTCCGGCTGCTCTTGGCTATACTGCTGCCAGACGGCTCGGAGGTTACTACCGCTCAGCATCAGGATAGTGGTGTCGGGCAAGGCCTTAGCAATGTCGGTTATTTCGTTGGTAATGGTGGGGGTGGCTTGCTCTGCACTGCGCCAGAGCTGGGTTTGGATGCGAATGCCTTGGTTTTCTAGGGTGAGTGTTGCAGCCAGTCCTTGGTTTTGGCTGAGCGACGAGAGCCCTGCTGACGGTAGGGGTGAGGGATCTCCAGTGGCGGCGATCGCTTGCGCCTCGGGAATGTTGACGTAGAGCCGCAGGAAGGGTTGCTCAACACCAGTTTGACTTAGGGCATCTTGGTAGCCGACAACCGTATCAATACCGGCATTGGCTTGATCCGCATCCACTAAGGTTTGCAAAACATCCAGGCTGGGAGCGATTGCAATAAACTGATTCTCAAAAACTGCAGCGGCATAGGATTGTCCTGTTTGGCTGACAAACTCCTGAAGCGTTACGCCTCGGTAGACCTGTTCCTGTTGCGGCTCTGTATCGCTCAACCGATCGGACAGGGTCTGCTCAGCCTGCAGCGGATCGATAATGGGCAAGATGGCGACTAAAACGGAGTCGTTCTCGATGCCGTTCTCCACCGGGCTGTCGGGGCTCGATCCAGGTGATGGGTCTGGATCGGGGGATACCGATCCGCTAGCCGCAGGAGCCTTGTTAGGGAGAACCGCAACGGTCATTTCTGGCCCAATCCAGGCCTGGAGATCCCGCGGAAAATCGAGATCATAGGCAGATAGCCAGCGATCGCGCCATCTGGCTAGGAGCTGATCTACCTGCTCTTGGGATTCAGGGGTGCCAAAGGAGCGCAGGGTTTGCCATTGTTGGGGACTGGTAGATACAGAGAAGGTCATCAAGGCATTTTGGGGAATCACCTCGATGCCAACGGGCAACGATGCCGGCGATTGCAGCCCCGATTGCCCCCTGAGCCACCAGTAGGCTACGCTACCCCCGGTGATAAAGGCGATCGCCGTTCCTAACGTTAACAACAGAGCAGGTTTACGTTTTGCCACAGCCGCTTGCTCCTTGCAAAGGTAGGGATCAGGGAAGTGCGATCCTACGACAGCATAGCAAGTTCTCATACCGACCCAACGGTATTTTCATGGGAAGCCCCCGCTCTCTCAATCGATCGCGCCAGAATGGATGATGGAATTAGCTCAGATCCAATCGACTAATCCAACCTGCTGTTCAACCTGCTATCCAATCCGCTAGAGGATTTGAGAGAGGAATTTTTGGCTGCGCTCTTCTTTGGGATTGTTGAAGAACTCTTCCGGCGTGGCCTCTTCCACCAAGACCCCATCGGCCATCAAGACGACGCGATCGGCCACTTCCCGCGCAAAGCCTACTTCATGGGTGACGCAGACCATGGTCATCCCTTCAGCGGCTAGGGTGCGCATGGCATCTAGCACTTCCCGCACCATTTCTGGGTCAAGGGCCGAGGTGGGTTCATCAAAGAGCATAATCTTAGGCTGCATGGCCAACGCACGGGCGATCGCCACCCGCTGCTGCTGCCCGCCCGAGAGCTGCCCCGGATATTTGTTGGCTTGCTCTAGAATGCCCACTCGTTCTAGCAACGTCATCGCCACTTCCTCCGCCTTGGCTTTGGGCCATCGCCGCACCCAGATGGGGGCCAGGGTGACATTCTTGAGCACCGTTAGGTGAGGAAATAGGTTGAACTGTTGAAACACCATACCCACCTCACGGCGGATGGTTTCAATGTTTTTCAGATCATGGGAGATGCGAATGCCGTCAATATCAATGGTGCCTTTTTGGTAGGGCTCTAGGGCATTGAAGGTGCGGATAAAGGTGGATTTACCGGATCCTGATGGCCCCATGACCACCACGACCTCGCCTTTATTCACCGTGAGGCTGACCCCGCGCAGGACGTGAAAGTTGTTGTCGTACCACTTCTCTACGTCTTGAGCAATAATCACCGGCTCGTTGACCGGTTGAGAATCTCGCATTGTTCCGGTTTGTGGCTGTGTCATGGCCCCTATTCTCCAAATCGTGTTCTCAAGTCCTTCAGCACATCTAGGGTGCAGCGATCGCATCCTAGAGAGCCGTATTCACTAGTGAGTCGTATTCAACTGTTTCTCTATCTTGCGACTTCCCAGTGCCATGGCGTAGCAGAAGAACCAATAGAGTACGCCAATAAAGGCATAGGCTTCTGCATAACGCCCCAAATAGCTGGGGTTAGATAGGGCGGTATTGGCCATTCCCAACAGTTCAAGTAGCCCTAGGGGAGCTAGGAGGGTGGTGTCTTGAAACAAGCTAATAAACTGTCCCACGATGGCAGGGATTGCCGTTTTTAAGGCTTGGGGTAGGACAATCAGAATTAGCGTTAGAGGTTTGTTCAGCCCTAGGGACACCGATGCTTCCGACTGACCTCGCGGCACCGATTGCAGGCCGGCTCGGATGTTTTCGGCTAAGTAAGCGGAGCTGAAAATGGTCAGGGCGATGATGGCGCGCAGGATGCGATCGGGACGAATACCCTCCGGCAGGAATAACGGAATCATAACCTGACCCATCACTAGGATGGTAATCAGCGGAACTCCCCGGACTAACTCGATGTAGGCAATGGAAAGCGATCGCACAATAGGTAGATCACTGCGCCGCCCCAGAGCCAAGGCGATACCAAAAGGAAAGCAAAGCGCAATACCGGTTACGGCCATCAGCAGGGTGAGCACCAAGCCTCCCCAGTTTTCGGTGCGCACCGGCTCTAATATCCCCAAGCCGCCGCCAATCAACCAGATTGAGGCTAGGTACACCAAGAACCACCCAGCGGTCAGCCAATTGCTTAGGGCTGGCAAGCGCTTACCAGCCTGTTGTCCTACCCAGGCAATGGCGACCGTCAGCACGACCATGCCAAAGAGAATTGGGCTATGGGGACGGGTCAAAGGAAAGAGGATCACCGCCGCTGCGATCGCTCCAATGCCAATGAGGACACTACGCCCAAACAGATGCTGTTGGTTGCGTCCTAAAATACCCCACGATAAGCCACTTAGGGTTAAAACCAGCCCCATGATCACCCACATCCGCCAATACTGGTCTTGGGGATATAAGCCGGTCATCATAAAGCCCAAGTTGTTCTCCACAACGGGCCATTGGGCCTTAGAAAAGATCCAAGTGACTAAGCCCCAGCCGCTCCACAGTAAAACGGCGGCAACCACAACGGTGAGGATGCTGTTAAACCAGTCACTGAAGAGATGCTTGCGCGCCCAGGCCAGTGGCCCTGTTTGGGCAAGCGGGGGGCGAGTGGCCGCGGGAGGCGTAATACTGGTCATGGTTTAGCGCTCCTTAAGCTGAACTAGAGCATTAATCTGGTTCATGCCCACTGAAATGAGTAGGTTGAAGATCAGGTAGATAAACATGATGAGGACGATCATTTCAACAGCTCGCCCGGTCTGGTTCAGGGTGGTGAAGGACACCGAGAATAGGTCAGGATAGCCGATGGCGAACGCCAACGTTGTATTCTTAGCCAAGTTCATATACTCGCTATTCAGCGGCGGAATAATCACCCGTAAGGATTGGGGAAAGACCACCAGCCGCATGGCAAGACCCGAGGGCAATCCTAGGGAGCGTGCTGCTTCCCACTGCCCCTTCGAGACGGATTGAATACCAGCGCGGACAATCTCCGCAATAAAGGCCCCGGTGTAGAGCACCAAACCACTTAGGGCTGCAGCATACTCCAGCGATAGACGCAGTCCACCGCTAGCTCCGCCTCCTTCCTGAATGGTTGGGGGTTGCCAGCCAAGTCCGAAGAGGAGAATCACCACAAAGACGGCTACAAGACCTCCGATCGCCATCAGTTGGGGTTGCCCAGAGGTGCCTTGTTCAACCATCAGGCGAGTACGCTGTTGCCATAGCAAAAAGGCGGCGATCGCAATCGCCGCCATTCCTAAGAACCAGATGCCTACACCCACCGGCAGGCTATTGGTTTCGCTGTCTTGAGGGGAGACTAAGTAGCCTACGCCGCGAATGATCAGCCAGATCTCTAGCCCAATGACACTGAGAGCAACCAGACCATTGATTCCCCGATAGACGAGGCCTCGGAAACTGCGATCGCCTTGGCGAATATCACTGATCAACTTCCAGAGCAACGCTCCAAGTAAGCCTGCTCCCATCAGAAGCAACAGCCCTAGCCAATTTTGATCCGTTAAAGAGGGCCCTGGCAGGTAGATACCCCGCTTACTCATGACCACCCAGCCCATCTCAAGCTGGTCTTGCACTGGCGGCAACGCAAAATAGACGGCGAAGTACCAGAAGAAAAGCTGGAGCAGGAGCGGCACGTTGCGAACCAGTCCTACGTAGGCTCGACTGATCTTGTAGACGAGCCAGTTTTCTGAAAAGCTTGCTACACCGGCCACAATTCCCGTAATCGTTGCCAGGATGATGCCGACAACGATTAGCCGAAACGAGTTAATTAATCCGGCGTAGATGACCTTTTGGTATTGATCTTGGGGCTGATAGTTGACGAGGTTTTCCCCGACACTAAAGCCCGCTTGGTTACTTAAAAACCCAAACCCAAATCGCAAACCCAACTGGGCTAGGTTGCGATTGAGATTGGTGATGAGAAGTGATAAAACTGCAACCACCACGACGAGGGTGATGATTTGAAATGCTATTTTCCAGAAGCGTTCATCCCGCCAAATGGGAATGCTGCCTTGTGTCGCTGGGGTCATGATGTGATTGCCTGTTTGTCATCGACGCTGATCCAAATCAAGCGGCGATCGCTCCGGATTAGCCAGATAACCATGGGATCTATACCCCTAAGTAACCTAGCTCATCGACCTGCCAATGCAGGGGGCGATCGCTGTCATCAGCAAAGAGATAATTTATAACTTAATGCAAAGTGGTTTGATTTTTCGTGCCATGGGGCACGAAAAATCAAACGTTATAAAAAACCCCTAGGTGCAACTAGCGCACCAGTGGATCACGTTAGCGGAAGGGAGGGGAGTAAAGCAGACCGCCATCTGTCCACAGAGCATTTTGACCGCGCTCAAGTTCAAAAACGGAGTCTTGACCCAGATTCCGCTCAAACACCTCACCATAGTTACCCACATGGCGAATGATCCGTTGCGTGAAGTCATTGGGTAGCCCCATTTCTGTGCCAAGTTCACCTTCCAATCCTAGGAAGCGGCGGACACCAGGATTTTCATCCTGTAAGCGTTCTTCTAGATTGGCTTGGGTAATGCCCAGTTCTTCTGCTTCGATCATGGCGTAGGTGGTCCACTTGACCGCATCAAACCAAGCAGAATCGTTGTTGATGGTCACAGGGCCCAAGGGCTCCTTCGACATCGTGACTTCAAGCAAAACATGCTCCTCAGGGTTGGGCAAGGTGCTGCGTCGAGCCACGAGCTGTGACTTGTCGGAGGTCATGCCTTCGCAGCGACCTTCTGAGTAGGCAGCGTAGGCAGCATTGGCATCCTGGAAGACCACAGGCTCAAAATCGACGCCGAGGTCGCGCATTTGATCGGTAAGGTTAAGCTCTGTGGTGGTACCTGTTTCAACACAAACAGAGCGACCTGCAAATCCTTCTAGATCCGTGATGCCGCTTGCTTCCCGAACGAGCATACCTTGACCATCGTAGAAGGTGGTGGGAGCAAACTCTAGACCTGCGGATGTATCTCGGCTGATCGTCCAGGTGGTGTTACGAGCAAGCATATCAACTTCACCACCGACCAAAGCCGTGAAGCGTTCGGTAGAGTCTAGGTTGCGATACACCACCTTTTCTGGATCATCGAACAGTGCTGCTGCAACTGCCCGACAGGTGTCTACGTCCAGTCCAGAGTAGGTGCCGGTATCATCGACAAAGCTAAAGCCTGGGATATTGCCTTCCACACCGCAGACAAGTTCACCACGGTCAATCACCGTTTGTAGGCGGCTGGTAGGTGTCCCGGTTGTGCTAGAAGCACCCTCGGTGGTTTCTTCGGTTGACCCATTGGAAGCCGGTTCGGCACAAGAGGCCAAGGGCAAAGCAATGAGAGCAGCTGCACTCAGCAGAAAACTCCATTTACGCATAGTTAATGTCTGGTCTCCTAACACATCACAATAAAACAAATGACAATCAGTGTTCATGCAGTCCGTAGGTTGGTTAACCCACGTAAGCATTCATGTTGGATACAGGCGATCGCTAGGGATACCTTAAAGCAAGATGCTTGGCAGTACCCATCGACCGACTGCAAAATAGCCACTGAACAGGTTCGGGTATGACCTTTGAATTGTCTATCAACGGTGGGCACTAACGCTATGGCATTGCTCTATCCTGCAACCCACCCGATCGGACTGGGGAGCCGGGACATCGTTACGGATGCTTTGCCCCATGGATAGTGAGCTATCCTGCTGCTGGAACAAGAGCAGCGCCATTTTTGGAGTGCCTACCATACCCGAAGGGGGCTACTTCTACCTAACACTCCACTGGTTTTCAGTTTGTGTTTGTATCCTATGTCACAGTTTTGCGAAATCCAGCAGGAGATGAACCGTGACGCATCGTTCTGTAGGGGGAGTTGAGCCCTGAACCTCAAACACCTTCGGTTGAGAAAGTTGCGAATTTCTCAACCGAAGGTGCTACCAGTCACGAAAATGACAATATTGGGTGAAAGTGAATGAGTGAGAGCGATCGTTCTCTAGGGAGTATCTAGGAGATAGAAGCGCTTTTCTAGAGACACGGAGTGAAGAGGTTCGTGCGACCTGAGTTGAGCTCCGACCCGTGATTAGGAGGGCGGCGATCGCTTGATGAGGATTGATCGTAAAACGATAGATGGTGACCGAATACTTGGGATCATCCGGGGTGCAGGTGCGACAACCCAAGCCAACCAGGACTTATCAGAAGGGTTGGGCTAGGGTAACGAAGGCGAGGCAGGACGTGCCGGCTGCACGGATGCTCATTG
The DNA here is from genome assembly GCF_016888135.1 of Leptolyngbya sp. CCY15150. Lineage (NCBI taxonomy): Bacteria > Bacillati > Cyanobacteriota > Cyanophyceae > Leptolyngbyales > Leptolyngbyaceae > Leptolyngbya > Leptolyngbya sp. CCY15150. Next base: position 384,020 of record NZ_JACSWB010000207.1, on the reverse strand, counting down.
CTGTTAGCGCGCATCAGCGATGTCTCGAATCAGAGACAGTCTGGACGAAATGTAGTGATTGAGGGTGTCAACCTCACAGTGGTTCAGAGAAAATTCCATGCCAAGTTGGCGAGTGAGCCATTGGATAAGGGTTTGATCATCTAAGCTCAACAACGTCTTGGACTGCGTTGCTTCGATTAAGGACCAAAATTGTCTGAGGAGTAAGGGAGTCATATAAGCTCTCCGCTAGTCTTAATCTTCTTTTCATTTTCTACTTTATCGGTTGAGCGGATGATTGGGAAAGCAGACATACAACACTCAACAAGAGTTACAAAAGTCTAAACACAGCGATGAAAATCTTGACCTAATCTGACATATCTCGTGATGTAAGCCAGTAAAGCGCCACAGTCTGGTAGAGAAGATAGGCACAGGATTGCTCCCATGCAAGCATTAGGGTCTTTTCATCAAGCCATCGTAAGGGTGTTTGCTCAGCGCTAGTTGGGAGGACATCAGGATGGTGTCTAGGGGAGCGATCGCGATCGCCCAGGGAGTCGCGATCGGAGCGTAGGTCTGGATCGGCAAGAGAGGAACGGTATTATAGGGGTGCTCTCTCGCCCAGGGACTCTGCCCTGACCTGATTGGATGACTCTTGACGTAATTTTTGATGGGGCAAACGTGTTTGTCTTGCCCTTCTGGTTGCTGATGATTGTGCTGCCCAAATGGGGCATTACTCAGCGAATTATCAACTCGACGGTGCCCTTTGCCATCCTAGCGGTTGTTTATATCTATCTCTTTATTACTGGGCTTTCTCCCGAGACGGCAGAATCCTTTGCCAATCCCACCTTGACCGATCTGGCACGCCTGTTCTCCGATCCCCAGATTACGGCGACCGGCTGGGTGCATTTCTTGGTGATGGATCTGTTTGTGGGGCGCTGGATTTATCAAGAAGGTCTACGCACCGGGGTGTGGACGATTCACTCCCTCCTCCTGTGTTTGTTTGCCGGGCCCATGGGCTTGTTGTCCCATCTGGCTACTCGGTTTGTGGTGCAGGCGGTGGCAGGGCGCGGGGCAGATGCTCCAGCGGAGTCGGTGCCGGAGTCGCCGTAGGTGCCATGCGTCCTAGAATTATTGCCGTGGGTAAGGTGAAGAAAGGCTGGATTCAGCAAGGTATCCAGGAGTATTGGAAGCGGTTGCCGGAGTTGAGCATTACGGAAATTAAGGACTCGACGCCGGCGAAGGAGGCCCAAAAGGTGCGATCGCTCCTCCAGTCTCAAGACAGGGTGATTGTGCTATCGGAATGGGGCAAGGGCTACACCTCGTTAGAATTTGCTGACTTCATTCGCCAAGCCGGAGCCACGCCCCTCGCCTTTATCATCGGCGGGCCGGACGGCGTTGGAGAAGAGATGCGAGCCCAGGCCGATCACCTAATCAGCCTATCGCCCATGACCTTTACCCATGAGATGGCGCGGTTATTTTTGGTCGAACAACTCTACCGAGCTAAAGCTATTCTCAATAACACCGGCTACCATAAGTAATTCTTTGCCTAGAGACGCGACGATCGCGACACATAACCATGCGCATTCCATTCTTCACCTTGATTACCCCTCTGTCTGTCGTAGCAACCTTGGCCCTGGCTGCCCCCGTCCAGGCGGCCCCTTCTAAGCTAGAGCGATCGCCCCTTGGGCTGGATGGGCCAACGGTTGGGCAAATGCTTGAGCCCGTCGTTAAAGCTAGTCGAGGACGTCTAGCCCCGCTATCTATCCCGATCTCTGAAGAGATGAACTCAGGGAGAGCGATCGCCCTAGAGGCTGACTTGCGGAAGCAGGGGGAGAGCAACACAGCCGTGCTGCTCGATCAGCAGGGATCCCTGGATGACAATGACGAGCCTTCCCCGGTGGATGGGGGTGTGTATGATGTCTATTCCTTTGTGGGCCGAGCTGGGCAGTCTATCAATCTCAGTCTCACCAGCCCAGACTTTGATACCTACCTGGTCTTGATTGGCCCCGACGGCACCCTGATCGCCGAAAACGACGATATTAATTCGTCTAACTTCAATTCCGCTATCAATACCTCCTTGCCTAGCAATGGAGACTATATCGTGGTGGTGACATCTTTTGCCCCTGGAGAGCGCGGTGTCTATCAGGTGCGGATGACCACCGTTCTGGGGACTGGCGATCTACAAGCCACCTTGCGCTGGGATAGCACCCATGATCTGGATCTGGCGGTGATGGATCCGGATGGAAACATTGTGGCGTTTGATAACACACCGGTCTCCAGCGGTGGGCAACTGGATGTAGACGCTAATGCTCTCTGTGAGGGGGTTACGAGTGCGCCGGTGGAAAATATTTTTTGGCCGGCTGGGCAGGCTCCGGCTGGAGAATATGTGGTTGCAGTGAGTCTATACACCCGATGCAATGAGACCGTGGGGACGATTCCCTTTACCCTAACTCTCACGGTGCAGGGCAGTACGGAGACGCTCACCGGCGTAGTAGATGAGACGAATGATCTGGTGACCTTTACAACCGCAATTTACTAAGCCTAGAGGATCGGGGGGGGCTGGGGGTGTGGTTGTGGGCGATCGCACCCAGGAGATTCCCCATCAGCCACCCCGGATCCCGGTGCGAGGGTTGATATACTAAAAGCTCTAAACGTTTTGATTAAGCACCGTCTGGGTAGACTATGCAGCCAACTGATCCCAATAAGTTCACCGAAGAAGCGTGGCAAGCCATTGTCAGTTCTCAAGATGTGGTGCGTCGTTTTCGCGGGCAATATCTTGAAATTGAACATGTGCTGATTGCCTTGCTTGAACAGGAGGGACTAGCAGGCAAGCTGTTAGCCCAAGCCAGCATTGAGGTTGAAGGTCTCAAGCAGGTTCTCGAAGCCTTTATTCAGCGGCAAGGCCGTGCCTCGGATACCAGTCAACTGTACCTTGGGCAAAGCACCGACCAAGCTCTAGACCAAGCTGAACTGTCTCGCAAAACCTGGAAAGATGACTACATCGCCGTGGAGCATCTGCTGCTAGGCATTGCTGAGTATGAGCGGGTCAATCGGCGAATTTCGCGCATGGCGCTCGATTCTCGACAGCTTGAGGCGGCTATTAAGGCCACCCGAGGCAGCCAGCGCGTGGAGGATCGACGGCCGGAGTCTCGCTACAATGCCCTCGAACGCTTTGGTCGAGATCTGACGGAGCAGGCCAAGGCCGGCAAGCTGGATCCGGTGATTGGGCGGGATGAAGAAATTCGTCGGGTGGTGCAGGTGCTGTCGCGCCGCACTAAGAATAATCCGGTGTTGATTGGGGAGCCGGGGGTGGGCAAAACAGCGATCGCTGAAGGTCTGGCGCAACGGATTATTAACGGTGATGTGCCCGAATCCCTGAAAAATCGTCAGCTCATTACCCTCGACATGGGCTCGTTGATTGCGGGGGCCAAGTATCGTGGCGAGTTTGAAGAACGGCTGCGATCGGTGCTGCGGGAGGTGACCGGGTCGGATGGACAGGTGATTTTGTTTATCGATGAACTACACACCGTTGTGGGCGCTGGCGGCAGTCAGGGCACCACGGATGCCAGTAATCTGCTCAAACCCATGCTGGCTCGGGGTGAGCTGCGCTGTATTGGCGCGACGACGATTGATGAATATCGTAAGCATATTGAAAAAGACGCGGCCCTAGAGCGGCGCTTTCAGCAGGTGATGGTGGGGCAGCCCAGTGTGGAAAATACCATCTCCATTCTGCGGGGGCTGAAGGAGCGCTATGAAGTCCACCACGGCGTTAAGATTTCCGACTCGGCCCTAGTGGCGGCGGCGACGTTGTCTGATCGCTACATCAGCGATCGCTTCCTGCCAGACAAGGCCATCGATTTGGTGGATGAAGCCGCGGCCAAGCTGAAGATGGAAATCACCTCCAAGCCCGTGGAGCTAGAAACCATTGAGCGCCGCTTGATGCAGCTTGAGATGGAAAAGCTGTCTTTGGAGGGGGAGGGCGATCGCCTCGGGGTTGCCTCGCGGGACTATAAATCATCCCAAGATCGGCTCGAACGCATTGACAGCGAAATCTCAGACCTGACGGTGCAAAAAGATGGTCTGAGTTCTCAGTGGGAATCCGAGAAACTTATCCTCACGGAAATTAACCACCTCAAGGAAGAAGAAGAGCACCTGCGCCTGCAAATTGAGCAGGCAGAACGAGCCTACGACTTGAATACCGCCGCTCAGCTGAAGTACGGTCGGCTGGAAACCGTGCAGCATGATCTGGAAGCCAAGGAAGCCGTCCTGATTGACATCCAGTCTCGGGGAGAAACCATGCTGCGTGAGCAGGTCACCGAGGCCGATATTGCCGAAATTGTGGCCAAGTGGACGGGCATTCCGGTCAATCGTTTGCTGGAGTCGGAGCGGCAAAAGCTGCTGCAGCTCGAATCGGTGCTTCATGAACGGGTGATTGGTCAAGACGAGGCGGTGGCGGCGGTGGCGGCGGCCATTCGTCGGGCCCGGGCGGGCATGAAAGATCCGGGGCGACCGATTGGCTCGTTCCTGTTCATGGGCCCCACGGGGGTGGGTAAAACCGAACTAGCGCGCACCTTGGCTGAGTCGCTGTTTGACACGGGCGAGGCCCTCGTGCGGCTGGATATGTCGGAATATATGGAGAAGCACTCGGTGTCTCGCTTGGTGGGAGCGCCTCCGGGCTATGTGGGCTATGAGGAAGGTGGGCAATTGACGGAGGCCATTCGCCGCCATCCCTACTCGGTGCTGCTGCTGGATGAGGTGGAAAAGGCCCATCCCGATGTGTTCAACATCTTGCTGCAGGTGCTGGATGATGGGCAGGTGACCGATTCCCAGGGGCGATCGGTGGATTTCTGCAACACTGTGATTGTCATGACCAGCAACATTGGTTCCCAATACATTCTGGATGTATCTGGGGATGATGATAAGTATGACGAGATGCGATCGCGTGTTTTGCAGGCGTTGCGATCGCACTTCCGTCCTGAATTTCTCAACCGAGTGGATGACATTATCCTGTTCCATCCGTTGACATTGAAGGAACTGCGGAAAATTGTCAGCATCCAGATGCGCCGCATTCATCGCCTCTTGGCCGATCAAAAGCTCAGCATCGAACTCACGAACGCAGCGGAGCAATATATTGCCGATGTGGGCTACGATCCGGTCTACGGGGCGCGACCGCTGAAACGGGCCCTGCAGAAGGAGTTGGAAAACCCCTTGGCCACCCAAATTCTAGACCTAACCTTTACCGAGGGCGATACGATTTTGGTAGACGCTGGCAGCCAGGGCTTAACCTTCTGTAAAAAAGACGTCGTTGTGGCAGAACCGGTTGCTGTAGAGTGATGCGGCCGCGGGTAGGGAAATCCGCATCCGGCCCGGTAGGGCTATCCCGCTATGGTGGATCTAACCGTGAAGGGGAGCGATCGCCCACTATTAAAGAGTTGCTGCACGCCAGTTGAACCTAATTGAACATCTGAACGAGTTGAATGGTTGTTGACCCATGGGTTAAACCAACGGTTGTCACCATGGTTTGAACCGTCACTCTATGGCTTAGATGCTGTCCTGGCTGTTTCCAATGCGCGGACTATCCAGGCCCACCCTCCCTATTCTTTTACCGTACTTTGACGAAACCATGACCACCATCCTGGAACAGGGAAACATCAGTATCCATACTGAGAATATTTTCCCAATTATCAAAAAATGGCTGTATTCCGACCACGAAATCTTTCTGCGTGAACTTATTTCCAACGCGGTAGATGCCATCAGCAAGCTCAGCATGGTCTCCCGTCGTGGCGAATATTCGGGGGACATTAGCGAACCCAAAATTCAGATTTCTATTGATAAAGACAACAACACCCTATCGGTCACCGATACCGGCATCGGCATGACCGCCGATGAGGTGAAAAAGTACATTAACCAAGTTGCCTTCTCCAGCGCCGAGGAGTTTGTCCAGAAGTACAAAGATGCCAACGATCAGCAAATTATCGGTCACTTTGGTCTAGGCTTTTACTCCTCCTTCATGGTGGCCTCGAAGGTAGAAATTGATACCCTGTCCTACCAAGACGGTGCCCAAGCGGTGCATTGGTCCTGTGATGGCAGCACCCAGTTTGAACTGAGCGAATCCACCAGAACCGATCGCGGCACCACCATCACCCTGCACTTGCTGGAAGAGGAGAAGGAGTACCTAGAGGATTACCGCATTAAGCAGTTGGTGAAAACCTACTGTGACTTTATGCCGGTGCCCATTCTCTTGGGCGACGAGCAAATCAACAAGCAAAAAGCACCCTGGAAAGAATCGCCGAGCAACCTTACGGATGAGGACTACCTAGAGTTCTACCGCTATCTCTATCCCTTCCAAGACGAGCCATTGCTTTGGGTGCATTTGAATACCGACTATCCCTTTGTGGTCAACGGGATTCTCTACTTCCCCAAGCTCAAGCCCGATGTAGACATCACCAAGAGCCAGATCAAGCTGTTCTGCAACCAAGTGTTTGTCAGCGACAACTGCGAAGAGGTGATTCCCCGCTTCCTGCTGCCCCTGCGCGGCGTGATTGACAGCGTGGATATTCCCCTCAACGTTTCCCGCAGCTTCCTGCAAAACGATCGCACCGTGCGGCGCATTGCCGACTATATCGCCAAAAAAGTGGGCGATCGCCTCAAGGAACTCTATCGCGATGACCTGCTGGAATATGTGCGCTGTTGGCAAGACCTAGGCACCTTCGTCAAGTTTGGCTCGTTGAACGACGACAAGTTCAAGAAGCAAGTTGAAGATATCCTCATCTACCGCACCACGGCGGATCTCAGCCCTGACCCAGCGTCAGAATCCGTCGCGGTTGAGGTGCAAACGGCTGACGGTGATGTGTGGGAAACCCCTGCCAATGATAATGCTCCAGTGGTTGCTAAGGATGGGGCAGGACAGTTCTACACCACCCTCAAGGATTACCTAGAGCGCAACCAAGCGAAGCATGAGAATCGAGTGTTTTACTGCACCGATCCGGCAGCCCAGGCTACCTATGTAGAACTGCACAAGAGCCAAGGGCTAGAGGTGCTGTTCTTCGACTCCTTCATTGATACTCACTTTGTCGGCTTCCTAGAACGGGAATATTCTGACCTGAGCTTCTCTCGGGTTGATGCGGAACTGGATGACTCCTTGCTGAACAAGGACAAAGAAGCGGAAATCGTCGATCCCAGCACCAACAAAACCCGCAGTGAAGTGGTGAAGGAGCTATTTGAGCAGGCCTTGCAGAAGCCCAAGGTGACCATTCGTACCGAAGCGCTCAAGTCTGATGATGCCAAAACGCCGCCGGCTATGGTTCTGCTGCCGGAAGCTATGCGTCGGATGCGGGATATGACGGCCATGTTTGAACAGAAAACGGCGGAATTCCCCGATGAGCACATTCTGTTGGTGAACACCGCCCATCCGCTGATCGACAACCTCCTGAAGCTGCAGCAAGGAGCGATTGTCACCAGCGAGGGCGATTCTCCCTCGGCGCAGTTGGCTACCATGCTCTGCCACCATGTGTATGACCTAGCGCTGATGGCTCAGAAAGGTTTTGATGCTGACGGTATGAAAGACTTCGTGGCGCGATCAAACCAAGTGCTGACGCAACTCACTAAATAGAAACTCACGAGTCGATGATCATCCGGCGGGCCCTGCCCGCCTTTTTTGTGGGTATATCCCAGACGATGACTCCAACGTGAACGCTTGAGCTTGGCGCGACTTCAGCACGATTTGACCGAGGGCGATCGCTCCCCATAATGTAACAAAGCAGACATATTGAGTGAACTGCTTACTTCAGCCTTCTTGAAGAACCATGAGGTTCTTCTAAGGATTCGTTACGTTTCTTTGGGATAAAAGCGATCGCTGATAATCTCAAAACACAATCGATAACATTCCTGATTAACCAGGGTTTATAACGTATGAAATCTTCAAATCACCTAGGCCAGTCCCTCTCATTAGCAGGTCTTTTGCTGGTGGTCAGCATTGGCATTATCGGGTTGATGACGCTGCAAAGTGGTGGTCTCCAATAGAGAGACCGCTTGGGTGATGGCGGTGGAACGCTTGTCCCTGACCTATCGTTGTCTTGAGACTGGGTGTGGTCGCTGACCGGTTGAGCCCAACACAATCAGGATGAATCGATCTAAACTTGCTCTAGCTGTTGTCTATTTATTATGTGCTTAGATGCCCTCAGACTGGTTTGCACCATCTGGGGGTTATTTTTGTGCCATGGACGGGGCTAGATCCGCTGCAACAGGCTGAGTCCATGGGTATCTGTACCGCCGGTTTTCAGCAAGCCATATTGGTTGGCTAGGTCTTGAACCAGCTGAGTTTGGCGAGGGCTGGGCGTCCAAGGGCTAGGGTTATTGTAGGCGTAGAACACCTCAACGCCGTCAATGCCCAAGGTGGCGGCGGTGTCGATCAAGTCTTGGGGCGATCGCCGATAGCGATCTGGATGGGCCAAGACGGCAAGCCCGCCCGCTTGATGCACGGCGTTAATCACCTGGGTGGCTTCGTAGTCCAGTCCTCTAGGGGTTCTCTGTTGCAGGTAGGGCTTCAGGGCGGTGTGGCTGGGATCAAAGCCGTAGCAGAGAATATGGACTTCGTTGTCCAAAAGACCGGCACTAATTTCCATTCCTGTCCACAGTCGGGGCTGGGAATCGGCGGGCGCAACCTGGGCCAAATAGGCTTGAGCTTGGTCGTATCCACGAACGGAATGGTGATCGGTGATGGCTAGACCTTTTAAGCCCAAGGCGATCGCTTGATCGATTACCTGCCTGGGACTCAGCCGTCCATCGGAGCAGGTGGTGTGCAGGTGAAAGTTGTAGCTTCGGGGGCAACTGGTGGCCGTGAAATGCTCAAAGACCTGCCTTAACGCATCGATATCTTGGGCTGCCCGATGATCGGTGGATTCGTACACAACGTTAACAGCCATGGTTTATGCCTTAAGAGGGATGATGTATTGCAGCATGGGTAAACTCGTTTCTACTATAACGAACTGAACCCATGACTTGTCACACGTTGTAGTACATCCAGGTAGTCTAACCTGGCAATCTATAGGAACTGGCATCAGGAACGCTGCTAGGCCCGGTTCATGGCCAGCCAGGTGGGTTGGAGACGAGACCACAGCGATCGCTCCCTGCGATGCTGCTGCCAGGCTTGGGCGATCGCGCCTAGGGCCGTTGAGGGCGATAGGGCCAGGTGGTGGAAACGATGGTGATGCTGGAGGGCGATCGCTAGGGCGGCCACATCGGTATGGTTGCCTACGCCATGGACGCCAATGATTTGTCCATCAGGCTTGAGGATCACTTTCACGAGGCTGGTGGTTTGCCCGAGGGCGCGATCGGCGTCGCTAGGGAAGGGATTGATGCCCACCCAAAGATCGTCCCCGTACCGCTGCCGGGCCTGGGGTTCGGTCAGGCCAATGCGGGTGATGGTAGGACTAGTCTGGATCGTGATGGGGATGTGGTGGTAGGGTACGGTGCGCTGGCCGGGGTGACAAAGGTTGTACAGCAGCAGGTCGGCCTCGGCTTCGGTGATGGAGGGTAAGGCATAGCCGCCCAGCCCGTCCCCGAGGGCATAAATCTGGGGATGGGTGGTGCGCAGGTGGGCGTCGGTAATGATGCTATTCTGCGTCCACTGCACGCCGACGGCCTCTAGGTTGAGCGATCGCACTTGGGGTTGCTGGGTATCGACCAGGAGGCGATCGCCTTTGTAGATCTGACCGTTGACCTGCAGGCGACAAGCCTGGGCATGGCCGTCAACCTGTTCTGGATGACCTAAGACAATCTCGATTCCTTCAGCTTCTAGCTGGGCGGCTATTAAGGCTGCGATCTGAGGATCTTCGGCGGGCAGGAGGCGCGGGGCGGTGATCAGGGTGACGGATTGCCCTAGACCGTTCAGCGCTTGGGCCAGCTCCACGGTTTGGGGACGATGGCCGACGATCAGCCAATGGATGGGAGTAGACGGTAGCGGTTGGTGCCAGAGCGATCGCACCGTTGTGTAGGGTACGGCGTCGATACCGGGGATCTGGGGAACTGCATCTTCCATGCCGGTGGCAAGACCATAGGCCCGCGATCGCAGAATTCGTCCCCCTGCCACCACCGCCACGGGTCGCCGCCGAAACTCTGCTGGCCCCGCTACCACATCCACCCCCAGTTCTGCCAAGCTGGCTAGGCTGCTGGAGGGGAGCTGCTGTCCCCAGGTTTGTAAATCACGGAGCGCGGGACGAGGAGCGATCGCCCATCCCTGTTGCGCCTGCTGCTGGGCCAAGCGAGCTGCCTGCACCAAGGCAGCATGGCTACCTTGAGCCGTTTGCTGTAGACGATCCACCTCGGGCCAGCCGTCTACCAGGGCAACTCGTAGGCCCCGTTGCACGGCCCGTTGCGCCATGCTGCGTCCGGCTGCACTACCCCCCAAAATCACCAGATCGTAGTCTATGGTCATATATCCCTTCCAGCGCCTCACTTATCTTAGACGTCTCTTAGGCGTCTGAGCGGCTAGGAGGCTGTACCCATCGCTGTAATGCGCTGAAGCTGATCTCTGCTCCCAAGGACAGAATCGCCACCGGCACGGCTCCCACCAAAAGCACCGAATTATCGTAGAGGGCGAAGCCTAGGACGACGAAACTGCCGAGACCACCAGCTCCAATGAAGGCCGCTAGGGTAGCGCTGGCGATCGCTTCCACCGTCGCGGTTTTGATGCCCGCAATCACCACCGGCAGAGCTAAGGGAATTTCAATGCGGCGCAGCACTTGGGGAGCTGGCATACCCATGCCTCGGGCTGCTTCGCGAATGGCGGGATCAATGGTGCGAAAGGCGGCATCGGTGCTAATCAAAATCGGCGGGATCACCAGAATCGTCAGGGCGAGCATGGCAGACTGCGTACTCAGCCCTAGGTAGGGAATAGCCAGGAAAAGAATAGCCAAGCTAGGAATCACCCGTAGAGCATTGAACCCATTGATAAACACGACCGACGCCCAGGGCGATCGCGCTGTCCAAAACCCAAGGGGCAATCCCAACCCCATGCCAATGATCAGGGGCACCAAGACCAGCAGCATATGCTCCTGCAGGGCTGACAGCAAGCGATCGGAGTTCATGACGGCATACTGAAAGGCATCTGTTAAAAGAGTCACACTAACCAACCCGTTTCATCTTGATCTTGGCGGCGACGCTGGGCCTCAAAGGAATTGTGGGCGCGAGCTTTCATTTGGCGATCGCACCAAGCTGCGAGGGCATCTTCAATAGCCACATCACGATCTGGAGTGAGTCGATCGACGGCGGCTAATAGATGAGTATCAATGTATACAGAAACTTGCTGCTTGGTCATAGGCTTTTGTAACAAACCGTTTATCACTATTTGTAACGTCCTGAGTATCAACCCTGATGGCTCTCACGAAATACTGAGACTTAACGGCGATCGCATCCAGGGAATTTCTCAGATCCATGTTACAAATTATCCAAAGTGTTGAGAAATACATCGAACTGATGCTCAACGGAAGCGACTAGGGCAATCTTGAATATAGGACAGTCAAACATGAGTTCTCAACCACGGTATCGTTCCCAATGGTGCAGTGGTTCAGCAGGATCGTTGACCCATCTCGCCCCTTGATGTCCAACCGCCTGGTTCTCGTTCCGTTTGATGTTGTCTGTGATTGGGATAACTGCATCACCTGTCTACAGATCCACTCATCTACCCTGCATGACTGAGCATCTAAGGCGCTGTCGTTTTCTAGGCTCGTCATGGTTTAGATTCCTGGCAACCACCTGATTGGGTAGGCAACAGCGCTAAGAGTCTACCATCTAATATCCTCAGGAGTTGGGTCAGGTCGTGATCACGCTGGCATGTATGCCAATCGAGAGGGGTGCTTACTTCAGTACGTTAGCAGCATAATGGGCGCGATCGCCCTGATGGTTGTTGAACTGCCTTGATGTTGATTCATTTATCCCTGTACTCTCATTTCCCAATATTTGCCATGTACGCCATCAATCAAACCCTGGAAAAGAGCATTATCGAAGCTGATGGACGCTATCTTGATACGGCTGAGCTGGCCCCGTTAGAAGCGTATCTGCAAAGCTATGCCAATCGGGTGAATGCCTACGAGCATCTGCGGGAACATAGCGCCAAGATGGTGCTGCAAGCCCTACAGAAAATGGCGCAGTCTAACCCAGAGATCATTAAGACCCATGGCAAGCGCTGTCAGTATGATATGAGCGAAGTTCTTCGCTACACGGCTTTGGCTATCCTGCGTGATGATGAGGTGTTTTTCAACGAGCAAATGATGTCGTGGCTAGATACGATTATTTTGGCCTATCGACGCACCCACCATTGCTCCACGGCCTATCGTTACTTGCAAGATATCGTGAACCATACCCTGCCACCGGCAGAGAGTGATTTGATCCGTCCCTATTTGGATAGCGTGATTTCTACGCTCCAATCCCACGCGTAACAACCCAGGGCTGGGGGTGTCGCTCCCAGCCCTAGCCATTCGCAATCGTGAACGATTCCCCCGTCGTAAGCCGAAGGTTTTGATTGCTCCAGGTTGAAGGTTTGTCCGGGGCGATCGCTGCCCAAACAACCAGTAGATATCACTGACCCAACCAGTTGATCTGATGCACAACGAGGGATCTGCCTTGATTCAGATCTATGGGGTCAGCATTCAATCGCGATGCATCGCCTGTTTCAGAAATTTTGGAGACTTGAGTGATGAATGAATTTCAGCCGATTACGGTCAGCCGTCGGTCTTCGCGGGAAGAGCGGGAAATTGCGTTGATGCAGATTTACCGCCAAGTTCTAGAACGGGTTCCCTACAGCTATGAACGCAAGGCCATGGCGAAAGCCGAGCGTGATTTTCTCTCCGACAAAATTGGCGTGCGCCGCTTTTTGAAGGAACTAGGCCATTCCCGTGTGTACCTTGATTCCTTCTACTACAGTTCGGCCAACCTGAAGTTTTTGGAACTCTGTTTCAAGCATTTCATGGGACGGGCACCACTCAATCGCGATGAAATTCGCGACTATTGCGACATTCTGATGAAGCAAGGTGTTCATCATGTGATTACCGCCATCTTGGACTCCGAAGAATACCGCAAGGTGTTTGGTTGCTTTACGGTTCCCTATGCGCGGCAGACCAAATACTACGAGTCGCCCAAGGCCTATCTGGAGTCTGACATTCTCAACCATGAGCACGTTGCCCAGCGGGGTCGGGCCGTACCCACCCTCTACTGGCATCAGTTGGGTCTCAACTGTGAGGGCGGCGTTTGTATAACGATTGAAGGTGAAAATCCAGCTCTCCAGAACTACCATCCTGAGATGAAGGAAGCGGAAGCTCCTCAAGGAACGAGAATTCAGCAAGAGCTGCTGGAGTTGCTCCATGGTCTGGATGCCGTTGAGGCCCAGCGCTTAGTGGCATCCCTGCATCGCAAACAGGATCGCGCTTAGGTCATTAGACGGCAATCCGTCACCATGAGTCGGGGTAGATTAGACAAAAGCTGCCCCGATTTTTGTCCTGATTTTTGTAGGGATGAGGTTATGAGCTGGTTGACTGACCAACCTTGTTGCCGAGGCTAGGTGGAGCAACGTAAAACCCAGCACCAGCTTAGATTTCGTTGGGTTACGCTGACGCTAACCCAAGCTACGAGAGAATCAAGCTCGCAGGAGTGTTGTTTGCCAATCATTATGAGTGGAAATCTGGCGTTCTTATAGCCATTCAATGATTGGGACTGAATGGCGAGGTTGTCATCCTTGCGCCGTGGATTCCACCCGTAGGTTTACTAGGTTTACATGGATGCCGGGAGCAGGTCACCGGCGACGCACTTTGCTGATCATTTTCTGAGAGAAGCGCAGATTTAGGGCTTCCTGTTCTGACCAATCCTGCAGGATGCGGTAGAAGTTTTGCCGGTCTTCGGCCTGCAGGACAGCAACTTGGTCGGCAGTTTCAATCACATAGGGATAGCCGCTGCCGATCACCACCTCACCGCGCACCCAGTCCATCACTCGGTTTACCAGACCGGGCTCTTCGTGCATCCAGATGGGCATCTCTAGGCGGGCTGGGTAGCCTTCTCGGGTGGTTTTGAGGTAGGTGAAGGCAATGCGATCGCTTTGTTCGGCATAGACGCTCAGAATGCCGGCTCGCTGACAGCGGAATAGAGCGGTGCGATCGCCCCACTGCATAAATTGATTCAGAACTTGGGAGTCGTGGATGTGGTTGCAGTCGGGTAAATGGAACAGGCTTTTCAGCAGTACGGTCAGGTCATCGGCGGCGGAGGTGGCGATATAGGCTATCAGCGGCACGCGATAGGTTTCGCTCGTTCGCAGCAGTTCCAGTAAGCAGTGGACGTAAAAGGCCCGGCTGTCGGCATCAAACACCTCCGCAAAGGATGCCACCAGGGAGCCGTCCAAAAATACCAGGCAATCTTGGTTGTGGGCATGGGCCTTCATATACTGCACCAGCTTTTGGGTTTCCATTTCAAAGCGGCGCATGTTCACTTGGCGATCGGCGGGGCTACCATCCCCCATCTGTAATTCTTGGGGCGTCATGATATCTAACTCGATATCTTTCTCATAATCGCCGGTGGGCAAATGCAGGTTCTCAAACCAGCCCACCTGCACCAGCGCTACGGGAATAGAGAGATCCTTGCTGGGGTAGATTTGTGAGCCATCTACGGCAAAAGTAGCAATACCCGTGAGGCGATCGCGCACCCAAGATAAGCTCTGCTCACGGTTTTTCCAAACCAGGTTACAGTGCTGCACGCAATGATCCGACGATGCTAAATCTTCCAGCGGCCGGGCACCCACATCCCCGTCGGCCGTACTCAGCTTGGAGTCAAGATCGTCCGGCGGCAGGGCGGCCAGGTCAGCCAGTGCTGAGCGGTAGCGCTGCAACTGCTGTAGCGTTTTGCGATCGAAGCTGCTAAAATTTTCCCGTTTTTGGTCAAGAATTCGGCGAATACGAGACGGCTTTAAGGACATGGGCGTCATCTAAACGATTGTGTTACCAATGGGCTGGTTAAAACTACCTGCCCCTCACGAGCGGCGATCGCTACACCAGGATCGACCGTCATCACTTTTATCAACACCAAGCTCTCGATGCCGAATAGCGACCAGCACGACACAACCCTGGAACTTGCCTCACCGAGAGCGCTCATGTGCCTCCAGAAATCCACCAGTTGTCATGCCAAGATTTATTGTAGCCTCAGTTTGCAGTCCCAGCTTGGAGAACCAAGACTGAACTCTATCCTAGACATTTGGGAGCTGTTCCATGGATGAGGGCAGCTCCCTCGATCGAGCCCGCCAGCCTCACACCTCAGATCGGAGATGCTTGGTTTAGACATCTGCTATCAAAGGATAGGGAAATCCTTGGGCAAGGATTAGATAACGTCAATGCTAAACCCCTGATTCTGCGCCGATTTTCTGTATTTGATGTAGATATGTTAAGGTCTGTTTCATTTCGATTACATCTCCCCGGATGACCCAGCAGCGCCTTAATCTTCCGTGATAGTATCTTTGCCGACGGCTTTTAGAGATTGGGAGAAAACCTTTGGCATTACGGGTTGCTGTTGTTGGATCCGGTCCGGCAGGTTCCTCCGCTGCTGAGACATTAGCAAAAGCAGGTATTGAAACCTATTTATTCGAACGCAAATTAGACAACGCCAAGCCCTGCGGCGGTGCCATTCCGCTCTGCATGGTGGAAGAATTTGATTTGCCTCCGGAAATTATCGATCGCCGCGTGCGCAAAATGAAGATGATCTCACCCTCCAATGTTGAGGTGAACATCGGCAGCACGCTTAAGGATGACGAATATATTGGCATGTGCCGTCGTGAAGTGATGGATAGCTTCATGCGGGAACGGGCAGCAAAGCTAGGAGCCATTCTCATCAATGGCACCGTTCATAAGCTAGAGATTCCCTCAAACAACACGGATCCCTACGTTCTCCACTATGCAGACCATTCCAATGGCAGCCTAGAAGGGGAAAACAAGACCCTCAAGGTAGACCTAGTCATTGGGGCAGATGGCGCTAACTCACGGGTTGCCAAGGCCATCGATGCGGGCGATTACAACTATGCGATCGCTTTCCAAGAGCGGATTCGCTTGCCCCAAGACAAGATGGACTACTACGAAGAGTTGGCGGAAATGTACGTCGGTGATGACGTTTCCCCTGACTTCTACGCTTGGGTGTTCCCCAAATACGACCACGTGGCCGTGGGCACCGGCACCATGAAGGTGAACAAAACCAAGATCAAGCAACTGCAGGCGGGCATTCGGGCTCGGGCTGCGAAGCGCTTGGAAGGTGGCGAAATCATCAAAGTGGAAGCTCATCCCATTCCCGAACATCCCCGTCCTCGCCGGGTCGTGGGTCGGGTGGCCCTCGTGGGTGATGCCGCTGGTACGGTGACCAAGTCGTCGGGTGAAGGCATTTACTTTGCCGCTAAGTCGGCGCGCATGTGTGCGGAAACCATTGTGGAATTTTCCAACGGTGGTCAGCGGGTGCCGACGGAACATGAGCTAAAAATCTACCTGAAGCGCTGGGACAAGCAGTATGGCATGACCTACAAGGTGTTGGATCTGCTGCAAACGGTATTCTACCGTTCCGATGCTACTCGGGAAGCCTTTGTGGAAATGTGCTCGGACATCGACGTGCAAAAGCTCACCTTTGATAGCTACCTCTACAAAACGGTTGTACCGGCTAACCCCTTGGTGCAACTGAAGATTACCGCCAAGACCATTGGTAGCTTGCTACGCGGTAATGCTCTAGCTCCCTAGAGACGCTGCGTTCAACATTGTCAATTGGAACCCACTTCCCGCGATCGCTCCCCTGTGGACGGCGATCGCGTTTTTTATGGATGGTTGAGGTGCCAGGCTCCTAGGGCTGGCATTCTAGTACTCTGAGGGGTAAGTAACCCGCCTATGGCTGAGGCGGGAAACCTTGTTTTTCCTGGAATTCCTTTTCGTTTTTCTGTCTTCGTTCTTCTGTTTTCGTTCTTCTATCTTCGTTCTTCTGTCTTACGGTACTAGGAATGCTCCAGCAGGTGCCAGCACTCTTGAGCGATCGCCCAATCTTCCTGGGTTTGAATAACCAGCACCGGCACGGCGGAATCTGGGGTGGAAATGAGGGCATCGGCAGGACTCTCTTGATTGCGATCGCCATCCAACCTGACGCCGAGGAAGCCAAGGGACTCACAAACAGCCGCTCGTACCTCGGGCGATCGCTCCCCAATGCCCGCCGTGAACACCAGACCATCCAGCCCCCCCAAGCTCATGAGCATAGCGCCTACGTAGTAGCGCAGGCGATGGATATAGACATCCAGGGCAAGCTGGGCCT
This sequence comes from Leptolyngbya sp. CCY15150, assembly GCF_016888135.1. Lineage (NCBI taxonomy): Bacteria > Bacillati > Cyanobacteriota > Cyanophyceae > Leptolyngbyales > Leptolyngbyaceae > Leptolyngbya > Leptolyngbya sp. CCY15150. The sequence continues at coordinate 366,737 of NZ_JACSWB010000207.1, read as the reverse complement.
GCTCGTTGCCGGTGGCGATCGCGGCTAGAACATCGCGCATATCAGACGAGACTCCGGAAACGCCCAACAAGCCGGATTCGCGATTCAGCAATCGATCCAAGTCATCCACGCCATAGTCTCCTTGGCGCAGGAGATGAATCAGGAGACCGGGATCCACCGAACCCGAGCGACTGCCCATCATCAAGCCTTCTAGGGGCGTGAAACCCATGGTGGTATCCACGCTGTGCCCCTGGGCGATCGCCGCCAGGGATGCCCCGTTGCCCAAGTGACAGGTGATCAACCGCAGGCTGTCTAGGGGCCGTTCTAGCAATTGGGCAGCTCGCTGGGCGCAGTAGCGATGGCTGATGCCGTGGAAACCGTAGCGCTTCATGCCTTGCTGGGTGAGGGCGTAGGGAATGGGATAGGTGGCGGCGGCGGCGGGCATTTGGCGATGGAAGGCGGTATCAAACACGGCAACTTGGGGCAGGTCGGTTCCAAGAATCTCCTCAATCGCGGTGATGCCCTTGAGATTGGCGGGATTATGGGCCGGCGCGAGGGGAATCAGACGGGCGATCGCCTCCTTCACCGCCTTGGTCACCCGTACACTTTGGCTGTAGTCCTGCCCTCCATGCACCACCCGATGCCCCACGCCATCAATCGCGCTGGCATCGGGCAAGACGGCCTGCTCGCCCTGCCAGATCGTTTGCAGCATGATTTGGGTGCCCTCGCTAGGCGATGTCTGAAGTTGCCAGCGCTGCACACCAGCCGCTCCCTGCACCTTCAGATCCACCAGGCCGGGCTGGCGACCCCAATCCAGTTGCGCTGTCCACATGGGTTTAGGCGGATCCTGGGGCAAGGGGGCTGTTAAATCATACAGACTGCTTTTCTGACTGCTGGAACCGGCATTGAGCACCAAGATTTTCATAAGCCCTGGGAAATCGTTGTTGGTCTTGTACCCACTCCTGCAGGCGATCGCTGGCCCTTGGAGTTACAGATGGATGCACAGATAGAGCTACAAATGGAGCTACAGATAGAACTGGGAGAAAGCGATCGCCCATGGATTAACCCCCTAAGTGTGAGATGATAATCCCGCGCCGTTCTGCCCTCTAACGAACATTTTGATCGCCGATCGCGCCGGGAGCATTCGTCAACGGCTTTGGGCTCCAGCATCGACGCTCTAGATTGGATGCATGGTGCAGTCTACCCACTGCGATCGCCTGTTTGCAAACCTAGGTTGATGTTACGATGATGCCCCGTAGTTTCCAACTGCTCTGTTCCCCCCTGTATGGGCTACTGTTTCTAGCCCTAGTTGGCCTGTCGAATGACCTGTCGCCTCGGGTGCTGGCCCTGTCGCAACCCATGCTAGCCCAGGCTCAGGCGTCACCACCCTCGGGGCAAACCTCACCCAAGTGGTTTTGGGGCATTGTCGCAGTGATGCCCATTGGCTGGCTGGCCCTAGGGCTATGGCGCAGGCGACAGGAACAGCAGGTGGCAGCAGCGGAACGTACCCATCCTGATGCACCACCCTCGGGAGCAGCGATCGCCACCCAACGAATTGGTACCGTGGTAGCGGCCGATCGAGCTGGACGCCTAGGAGCAGCGACCCCGGTTCAGCCGCAGCCAGATGTTGCAAGAGTTCCAGATGTCGCCCCGGTCGATACAGATCTGACGCCGTTGGTGCCCAACCGTAGCCGTCTCAGCCTGACGCAGCAGCAGGATTGGGCTCATGCCGCTTGGCAGCTAAGCACCCAGGATCAAACAGCATTACAGAACCATGGATCCCTAGCGCTGCGCCTCTACGACGCTACCGATCGCGATCTAGACCGACAAAATCCCCATAGCCTGCAGCAGTTTGACTGTGCTGGTCAGCAAGATTATTGGATGCCTCTACCGATGGGCGATCGCGATTATGTGGCCGATATCGGCTACCTGACTGGCGATGGGCAGTGGGTGACTCTGGCGCGATCGCCCGTGCTGCGTGCTGCTCCGACCCCGGCACCAGCCTCCCTGACTGAGCAACACCACGACGCCGTCCAGCCGGTGATCCACGAACAGCTTTTTCACTTAGCTACCGCCGGTCTAGAGACGATGACCGACTCCATTGCATTATCCGGGGGAGGGGGATGGATGCTGCCGACCCCGTCGGGTATGGGATGGTCGGGCATTCAATCTGGGGCATCGGGAATTGGGCTGACCGCCTCCATGCCGCCGCAGCGATCGCGTCGTTTTTGGCTGGTGGCCGATGCGGAACTGATTGTGTATGGATCCACCGAGTCGGACGCCCATGTGGCGGTGAATGGTCAACCCAAACTCCTCCAGCCCGATGGCACTTTTCAATGGCAGGTACCGTTTCCCGATGGACAGATTCGCTATGCAATTCGAGCGATCGCTGCTGACGGTGAGCAGGAACGCCTGATACGCTTAGAGTTTGAACGCACCACGCCGACGGATCAAACCCATGGGCAAGACCTAGAAGAGGATCCATGGTTCTAGTGCCGTAAGACAGAAGGACGAAGATAGAAAAACGAAGACAGAAGAACGAAAAGGAATTCTAGGAAAACCAAAGTTTTCCGCTTTAGCAACTAGACGGATTACTTCGTCTCAGAGTACTAGGCCCCAGAATGACAGCGCCCGAGCCAGACTCATCGCCAACCGCCCTTGTGGGATAGACATATTTCGTAGTGGCCAGAGCTGGATAGAGTCGTTATTATATGGACAACATAAGGGGGCGATCGCCCGCTATTAGGAGGCTCCCATGGCTGATATAGAACCATCGGTTATCCAACACAGTGACCTGCTCGGTCGCCTAGTCATCGATCGCAACACAACGGATGATCTGGGGCGAGTGGATCAGGTTTGGCTAGCCCATAAAACCCACCAAATCGTTGGACTGAGCTGCAAATCTGGGCTGTTGGGACGCAAGCATACGGAGTTTGCTTGGGGACAAATTGAGACGATTGGCCAAGAAAGTGTTTTGGTCAGCTATGTTGCGGGTACTGAAACCCAGCGGCCGCCAGATACGGAGCTGATTATTGGTCATGAAGTGTGGACAGATGGCGGCAATCGGGCCGGCACAGTTGTCGATTATCAGTTTGATGTGGCCACCGGCGCGGTGGTGGATTACCTGTTTGTGTCCAACGGCTGGCAGGGCAGGCTGGATGGCGTCTATCGCTTGAGCCCAACCGCAGTGATCAGTGTGGGCAGCAAGCGCATGATTGTGAACAAGACGGCGGTGGAAGAGCCGGAGCAGGTGTCTGCCGGGTTGGCAGATCGGGTCACCAAGATGAAGGAGTTTCTCAAAGACGATTTGTCCCGAACAAAGGACGATATGAAAGCGGCGCTGGAAGGCACCCAGGCGATCGCTTCCCAGGTGCAGTCTCAAGGGCAAAAACTAGCTGATCAGGCCCAGGAAAAGGTTGCCGATTTGGGCGATCGCTTCCCTGGTAACCCATCAGCGACCGATGCAGAGCCTACTCCTGAAGCCTCTAGCACGGAAGAACCTGCGGCAGATTCGACCGATTCTCCGACAGACGTTCCGACAGAGACCGATCCGAAGGTTTAGGCTTGTTAGTCTCAGATTGATTCCTGGTTAACAGACAAACCTTGAAGTCCCTCACCCCAAACCCAGAACGGGCGAGGGTTGAAAGCACATAAACTTTCCTGCTCCCCTGCTCCCCTTGTGGGAGAAGGGGCTGGGGGATGAGGGGAAAACGATGGGTCATCAGTCCATCAGGATTGATGCTCAGGCGCGCTGTGCTTCGACTAAGCGAACTCGGTTACGACCGCGTTGCTTGGCGTGGTCGATGGCGGCTTGGGCCTGCTGAACGAGCTGATCGGCATTGATCCCGTCGGGGGGATGGGCAATCACGCCACCAATGCTCACCTCAACGGTGGTGGAGGTGCCGTTGATCATCAATGGGGTTTGAGTCAGGGCCTCCCGCAGGCGATCGCCAAATTCATGGGCGGCTTTGACGTTCAGGTCGGGGGTGAGGCAAGCAAACTGAGCGGTGCCATCGGTAAATAACCAGCTATGGGCCGGCTCTTGGCTTTGCAGGCGATCGGCCATGGCCAGGTAAAGCGCCTGTTGATCCGTGGGATTGGGGTCGCTGGCTCGTCCTTCCAACAGGTAGAGACAAAGGGAGGATGGGCTATCGGTAGAGGTTGCCCGCTGCTTTAGCCAATACTGCACGCCCGGAGAAAGCCAGTCTTGCTTGAGCAGACCCGTTCGGGGCTCAGCGATCGCCAAGGCGGTAAGCAGATTTTGGTGAGCGGCTTTCAGGGCCAAGCGATCGCGCCGAGCTGTCGCAAGCTGAGTCTCTCGCTCTTGATCCTTATCTAGCAGTTGCTGCGAGAGGCTCTCCACCTGATGGGTTTGGCGAGATAAACTCCAGCTTCGCCGCACTACGGCTGGCACCGAGACCAAAAGCCCTACCCCAATACCCAACGCTAGGGTGATCAACAAAACTAGGGCAAGGGAACCTTCAAACTGCCAAGGCAGGAAGCTGAGTGCTACCACCATCGTATTTTGTAGCGCGAACACTACTGCCAACAAGGCGATGGCGATCGCCAGCACTAAAAACAGCCGCATAGACCTTCCCGTTACATCTGCATAGTTCTCAGCTTGACTCTATCGTTTTTAGTGCTACTGCGCACCATCCGCTGGTCTGACCTAGGTGAACGGAGTGGGGTGGATTGGGTAACGAACACATGACCGTATCCCCCCTAGCCGCATTGAAATTTAGAAAGGGGCGAGGTTTACTAACACTGTGCATGACTTGGATGAGTCATGTTCAAGCTATGCCCCTAAAAACTTGCGAGAATTATTGATGCATCGATCAGTATGGATGGCTCTGGGTACAGCAGCTGTGATGGTATCTGTGTCCTATGGTTGCGCGTCAAGCAATGCTCCCTCGTCTACGACTCCAGACACGTCTGCGGTCAGTGATGCGCCCGAGACCGAGGAGGGACTGCTCCAAGTCCGCGCCAATGGGGAAGATTTTGTCCGAGAAGGATTTGTGTCTAAGGATGGATGGGAGATTGGCTTCGACCACGTCTATGTCAGTCTGGCCAATGTAAAAGCCTACCAAACCGACGCGTCGTTTGATCCAGAAGTCGATACGACTCTGGAGCCCAACCAAGATGTGATGGTGGTGGAACAGCAGACCGTAGACCTAGCGGAGGGTGAAGCCGATGCCGATCCCATTCTGTTGGCAGAGGTGTCAGCTCCAGCCGGTCGCTACAATGCCCTAGAGTGGACGATGCCGAAAGCAACTGATGGCCAGGCTGCTGGTCATGTGTTGATGCTGGTGGGCACCGCCGAGAAGGATGGGCAAGTGGTGAACTTCACCCTGCGTCTCGATCAAGAAATGCGCTACGTCTGCGGTGACTTTGTGGGCGATGAACGCAAGGGCATTCTGGAGCCAGGCAGCATGGCGGATCTGGAAGCCACCTTCCACTTTGATCACATTTTTGGGGATGGCGAGGCAGCTCCGGACGATTCCATTAACACGGGTGCCCTTGGATTTGAGCCGCTGGCAGCGATCGCCCAGGGTGACACCCTAGATGTGGATATGACCATGCTGGAAGAACAGCTTTCCCCCGAGGACTATGCCCGCCTGCAGGACACCATTGCTGGTCTTGGCCATGTGGGTGAAGGCCATTGTGCTCTGCAGGATATGACCTAATCCGCGCTACATCAATTGCTTTCCTGGAGGGCGATCGCTCTCCAGGATGTTTAATCCACGATGAGGCAACTTTTCAATGCATGTCAATCCCCTTCGATCGCTCCTCGTGCCGATAGCCACCTTATCAGGACTAGCGATCGCCCTTCCCTCCTTGGCCCATGGCACGGCGTTGGACTACACCGTCGCCCCCGCTGTTGCCGTATCTGCCCTCTATGACACGGGCGAACCCATGGTCGATGCGCAGGTGTCCGTGTTCTCGCCCGATGATGTGGCCACGCCTTGGATCACCGGCACCACAGACTCCCAGGGTAATTTTATCTTCATGCCCGACCCCTCCATAACCGGCGACTGGGAAGTGCAGGTACGCCAGGCTGGTCATGGAGAACTAGTGGTGATCCCCGTCGCGGCCCAGCCACCGGCCACCGAAAGTCCAGCCCCATCCAGTAGCTCCGAAGCAGCAACGGAGAATCCAGAAGCAGCTTCAGCCCCGGTGGATCTCAGTCCATCTGTGATGCCCATGTCGTCCCAACCTAGATCATCACAATTATCGCCGATGCAGCGCTGGACGATGATTGGCGCTATCATTTGGGGGTTTGTAGGCACAGCTTTCTTTTTTGCCTCACGCACATCAGTCTCAGATCCAGCAGGCGAAGCGTAATGCATAGCCCTAGTCTTACCGTGATTTATACCTGTCTATGCACCTTCCTGATGGTCTTCTTTCGGCTCCCGTCTGCCTGGGCGGCTATGGGCTCACCGGGCTAGCCACCTGGTATTCCCTACGGCAGATTCAGCGCGATCCGGATGTGAGCCGAAATATGCCCAAAGCATCACTGCTAACGGCAGCTTTTTTTGTAGCATCATCGATCCATATCCCCATTCCCCCGACCAGCGTGCATTTAGTGCTCAATGGTTTACTAGGGACGGTGTTGGGCTACTATGCCTTTCCAGCCATTTTGATTGGTCTCTTGTTTCAAGCGGTGATTTTGGGCCATGGGGGCATGACGGTCTTAGGGGTCAATGCCGTCATGATGGGCGTGCCGGCCTTGGTGGCCTATCACGTGTTTCAACTGCAGCGGTTTTGTCCTTGGGGTAGCGATCGCCCGCGATTAGGCATCTTCGCCTTTGTCGCCGGAGCCCTTGGGTTGGGGCTGGCCGCGCTGATCTTTTTCGCGTTGGTGATGACCAATATTCCAGCCGCGATGGATGCCCAAGCCGAGCGCACCGCTGTCTATGGGCTCACCCTGGCCCACATCCCGGTGATGCTGATTGAAGGCGGCTTTACCGCTATGCTGGTGTTATTCTTACATCAAGTTAAGCCCGATCTCCTAGGGCATCACGGCACACCATGAAGCTAGACATTGATGAATATGCCCATCTGCGATCGCCCATCCATGCATGGCAGCCACGCTATAAGCTCATCGGGCTAGGCGCACTGATGTTTGCGGTGGCGATGGTGGAAACGCTATGGCTTGTGCCGGTGGTGATGGGGCTGACGGCATTGCTCTATGGCCTGTCGCGTATACCTTGGGGCTATTGGCTACAGCGGCTGCGCTATCCAAGTTTTTTTTTACTTGGGGTGATCCTGGTCTTGCCCCTCATGTCTGGGGAGACGGTGCTATGGCAATGGGGCCCGCTGACCCTGCGGCAGGAGGGCTGCTGGGCCGTGGTCTTGATCGTGGGACGGTTTTTGTCGATCATTACCCTCAGCCTGCTGCTGTTTGGCACGGCTCCTTTTTTGCAAACCGTCAAGGCGATGCGATCGCTGGGGCTGCCCGCCATCCTCACCGATATGCTGCTGTTGTCCTACCGTTACCTCTATGAAATTGCCGATCAACTGCTGCGCATGAAGCAGGCCATGCGCCTGCGTGGATTTGGCTATGCACCCACGCGGCGGATTCCCTTGATACCCCAGCGGCGAGATTTGCAGGTGTTTGCATCTCTAGCCGGAACCCTGTTGATTCGCAGCTACGAACAGTCGGAGCGGGTCTATCAAGCCATGCGGCTGCGGGGCTATGGCCAGGCGCGCAGTCCTTTAGCTGAACGCGATCGCCCCCGCTTAGATTCCTGGAGCGCGATCGCCACGGGCTTGAGTTTAACGATGGCGATCGCCTTGGTCGCCGCTGACTATTGGATAGGAATGAAGGCATAACGCGATGGATCGTCTCAACTCTCCCACGGTTTCCCTAGCTGCTGAGCAGATGGCATTAGACGGACTCGATGAAGCGATCGCGGTGTCCCAGGTGAGTTTTTCCTATCCCGATTGCCCCGATACACTGCGGGATATCTCCTTTACCTTGCCCCCCGGTGAGCGCGTTGGGGTCATTGGCCCCAACGGAGCTGGGAAAACCACCCTGTTTATGCTGCTCTGCGGCTTGCTGCGACCTATTACGGGACAGATCACCCTGTTTGAGCAGCCGGTGCGGGTGGGGCAGTTCCATCCTGATATTGGGCTGGTGTTTCAAAATCCCGATGACCAACTGCTCGCCTCATCGGTGTGGGATGACGTGGCCTTTGGGCCCCAGAATATGGGCTTGTCTGACCAGGAGGTGGAGCAACGGGTGAGCCATGCCCTCGCCCTCACGGGGATGACGGCCCTGGCCAACCGGCCGCCCCACCATCTCTCGGGGGGCGAAAAACGCATGGTGGCGATCGCGGGCATTTTGGCCATGCAGCCTCGGGTGATGATCTACGACGAACCCTCGGCCAATCTAGACTTACGGGCGCGGCGCAGGTTGATTCAGTTTCTGCAGCGATCGCCCCAGGCCATGCTGATCTCGTCCCATGATTTGGAATTTATCCTAGAGGTATGCGATCGCGTCTTAGTCATCAACAACGGGCAATTGGTAGCCGATGGCCCTGCTGTTGACGTGATGGGCCAGGCGGAGTGGATGGAGAGCCACGGTCTGGAAAAGCCCCATTCCCTCACCCATCGTTAACCCATCTTTATCCCCTATCCCCACAAGGGTAGCAAGAACGTTCACTTGCTTTCAAAGCCCCTCGCCCGCTCTGGGAGAGGGGTTTGGGGTGAGGGTCTTCAATTTTGTCCGTCAACCAGTCCTGATAAACTGAGCATAAACAATTGATCAGATCGATCAGGATGTGACGCTATGACCTATCAAGCCTTCCCTCAGCTCCGATTTCCCCGATGGAGACTACAGCGATCGCTGCCTCGACTGCTGGGCTGGCTGCTGGCCCTTGTCATCGGGTTAGGACTGCTGCCTGGAGGGGCGATCGCTGCTCCCGCACCCACTACGGTGCATATAAATCTGGGCACCTCGGCAGATGAACTGAAGTTTGTGCCCAACCACCTAGAGTTCCAGGCCGGCAAGCTCTACAGGCTGGTGCTGGATAATCCTAGTCCTGAGAAACACTACTTCACCGCCAAAGACTTCGCCGATGCCATTTGGACGAAGAAGGTGGAGGCGGGCAATGTGGAAATCAAGGGTGCTATCCACGAGCTAGAACTGCGCCCCGGCACCCAGGCAGAATGGTTTTTTGTTGCCATGAAGCCCGGCGAGTATGAACTCCGCTGCGTGATTGCGGGGCATAGGGAAGCGGGCATGGTGGGACGCCTAACGGTTACGGAGTAGGCAGCGGTTCGCCACTGGGCTGATTCAGGCGCTCTAGCAGATCTCCTAGCTCCTGTTGATAGCGACCGTAGCTAGCCCAATCCCCTTGCTGCAGAGCGTTCTGGGCATTTTGATAAGCCGTGAGAGCATCGTCCACCAACGCGGGCAGCACGGGGGTGTCTGCTGCGCCGGTGTCAGGGCGAGCCTCAGCCACCGGAACAGGACTGCCGAAGATGGCGGCGATCGCCTCATCCAAGGACGGTTCCATGACGGTGCGATCGCCATAGGAAATGATCACCCGCCGCAGTTCTGGCAATTCGCCTTGCTCGGCCCGGAGATACACTGGCTCCACGTAGAGCAACGATTGCTGAATAGGAATCACCAGCAAGTCGCCACGAATCACCCGCGATCCTTCCTGGCTCCAGAGGGTGAGCTGCTGGGAAATCTCGGGATCTTGGTCAATCCGAGCTTCAATTTGTCGAGGCCCATAGATTAACTCCTGCTTAGGAAATTCGTAGAGCAGCAGCTTGCCGTAGTTGCTGCCATCGGAGCGCGCTGCCATCCAGGCAATCATGTTGTCGCGGTTGGTGGGCGTAAACGGCAGGATCAGGGTAAATTCAGGGCGATCGCCCCCTGGTAAATCCATGATCACGTAGTACGGCTCCATTACCTCTTGGCGGCCTTCGTAGATCTCCAAGGGAAAGCGCCACACATCTTCCCGGTTATAAAACTCCTCCGGGTTGCTCATGTGGTACACCGCATACATCTGCGACTGAATCTTGAAGAGATCCACCGGGTAGCGGAAATGGGCCTGCAGCGTTTCGGGAATTTGGTCGCGATCGCGAAACAGGTTCGGGAAGATCTGGCGATAGGTATTCAGCAGCGGATCTTGATCGTCCACCACGTAGAACTGGGGCACGCCATCGTAGGCATCAACCACCACTTTCACCGAGTTGCGAATGTAGTTGGTATTAGACTGGAGCACCTGGCTAATGTTGCTCCCCTGAAACGCCTGGGTAAAGTCTGGACTGCGGGCCACTGGTGCCGAGTAGGGAAAGCGATCGCTCACCGTGTAGGCGTCAATGATCCACTGGAGGCGACCGTCCACAATGGTCAGGTAGGGGTCATTGTCGTAGCTGAGGAACGGCGCAATCTGCTGCACCCGTTCTAGGATTGGGCGATGGTAGAGAATGCGCGACTCGGGGGTGAAATAGTTGGAAATCAGCACCGTGAAGTTGCCCAAATCAAGGGCATAGGCCAGACGGTGGAACCAGGTCGGCATGGGCACGCCCCCCAGCCCATCGTAGCGATTGGCCGCATTCTCCTCGCTGCGAGGATAGTCAAATTCATCGGTGCTGGTGCCGGTAAAAATGTAGCTATCGGTTGTTTCGCCGTAGTACAGCCGGGGCTGGGTAATCTCTAGGCTGGTGTTGGAGACCGGTGGAATATCTTGAATGAGAAATTCGGGTAGGCCATTGCGGGTGACGCGGTTCACCGGACTCATCACCGCCCCAAACCCATGGGTATATTTCAGCCGCTGGTTCACCCAGGTTTTTGCCTCCGTGGGCACGCGGCTATAGTCCAGCTCCCGAGCCGCCAGCATCACCTGCTGGTAGTCGTCATCGAGGGTGTAGCGATCCACATCGACGTCGCTGAAGCGGTAGTATAGACGAATTTCCTGGAGTTGCTGGTAGGTAGACAGCAGGGGGCGATAGTCCCAAAGGCGAATATTTTGCAGGGTGGATTGCTTGGCGGCGATCGCTGCTTGATCCAGTTGATTTTCCACCGGATAGTCTTGCCGCTCCACGGTTTCCAGATTGTAGGCCTTGCGGGTTAAGTCAATGCTATGGGCAATGTAGGGCGCTTCCTTCGTCAGTTCATTCGGCTTTACGATAAACTCCTGCTGGAACCAGGGGTATAGACCGCTGACTAAGACCAAGGCAAGCACATAGACACCCATGCCAAACACCGGCAACGCGACGCTGCGCTGCCAAAGGGAACCAATAAACAACGCCGCTAAAACCAAGGTGCTGATGCCCATAAACCAATAGGCCGAGAGCCGCGCATGGATATCGGTAAAGCCTGCCCCATAAACAACGCCATCGGCGGAATAGAGTAGCTCGTAGCGCTCTAGCCAAAAGCCCGTTGCCACCGCCAAGGCGATCGCTGCCAGCAGCAGACCCAGGTGAATTTTGGCACCGCCGGTGACCAGATGTTGCCAGCCCCGGCCGATACTCAACTCACCCTTGAGGCTATAGACCGCCACCGCGAGCACCAAACTCCACAGCCCTAGAGAAAGCACCACCTGCTGCAGCCATTGGTACAACGGCAGACGAAAGAGGTAAAACCCCACATCCTGTTGATAGATAGGATCTTGGACGGCAAAGCTGGAAGGATTCAGGTATTGCAGCACCGTTTCCCATGCGCTGCCGCTGGTGGTGGCGGCGGTGAAGGACAGAAATAGGGCTAGGGCGATCGCCACCACATTGGGCAAGGATTCACTGCGAGGATTCCAGCGCCCACTTTCCACCAAGACCCGAAAAATGCGATGGCGGGTGAGGTGCATCGCCCAGAAATAGTTGCCCAAGAGCACCACCAGGTAGAGCCCCAACAGCCCGAACCAAAGACCAACCTGCCAGGTGAGCCTCGTCCAAAAAACCTGAGAAAATCCTACAGCTTCAAACCACCATGATTCGGTAAGCACATGCACGAGGCTGGAGGCGCTGATGAATCCAAGAAACAGCGCAATGACAATCAGGTTTGAAACTGATGAATATTTCATGCTTTTTTCAACAATGTCTCAAAGGTAGACAATAGGCGGCTTTGATCCGTCTAGGGCTATTATCTCTCGGAATCTACGGGTTTTCCGCCTTCTCTCATGTTGCTTAACGGAGCTACAGTAGATATGTACCGATCAAACGACAGCTCTCGCAACATCAGTTGTTGATTGATTCTTATCCATGACCAGGAGGCAACGCCTCATGTCTACTGTTGCAAACCACGTATTTGACTGGGCTAAGGTTGAGCAAGAACTTCAGGCAGCGATCGCTCAAGCCCGCGCCATTTCTAAGCAAGGTAACGATCCCAAGGCCTGCGCCGCCGCCTGGGATGTGGTTGAAGAACTCCAAGCAGAACTCTCGCACCAACGCCACGATCATCCAACCAAGAGCCACTTTGAACAATATTGCGATGACTATCCCGATGCCCTAGAGTCTCGTCTTTATGACGTATAGACGTAAGGCAACGGCACAGCGCTAAGTTCATATCTCCCTAACGAACTGTCCCACCCCTGACGCTCATCCGTCAGCTTAATCCTCCCTCCGGGGAGGCGGGTGGGCTTTTTCGATCTAGACCACCACCACACCGGAGCGGGGTGGCAGGGTGAGGGTTTCGCCCTCCAAGGTGCCGCTGCCGTAGACGATTTGACGAAGAGCCGGTAATCCCAGCTTGGCAAGGGGCAGTGCCTGAACTCCATCCGAGGCATTTACCGCCACCCACATCTGTTGCTCGGGCAGCGATCGCTCAAATACATACAGCAGGTCATGGCTATAGAGCGATTGGTAGGTGCCCACCCGCAGCGCTTCATACTGATGGCGCAGGGCAATCAGGGCGCGGTGGCAGTCGAGCAAGTCCTGATCCCAATCGGCGGGTTCTGGAAAACTGCGCCGCGAGTCTGGATCAAAGCCGCCGGGCAGACCCACCTCATCGCCATAGTAGATGCAGGGCGCACCGGGGAACGTAAACTGCAGCAGGGTGGCCAGCTCAATGCTGGGGCGATCGCTGCCCACAATGGTCATCAATCGCGCCGTGTCATGGCTGGCCAAGCTATTCAACTGGGTGAGCTGAATTTCCCAATCGTAGAGCTCCAACAGATCCTGCATCTTCGCGGCATAGGCGGCGGCATCGAGGGCTGGGTAGGGTTCATAGGCCGGTGCTTCCACATGCTCTCGGATGACGCGATCGCCTGCCGTAAAGGCAATGGTTGGCCCGGTGAACAAATAGTTCATCACTCCATCAAACTGGGTGCCATCCAGCCAATGGCGAGAATCTGTCCACACTTCACCCACAATATAGGCTTCGGAATTGAGCGCCTTGATGCGATCGCGAAACTCTTGCCAAAATCCCGGTGTTTTCACTTCAAAGGGTACATCTAAGCGCCAACCATCAATGCCTTGGCGGATCCAATATTCTCCAATCTGCATGATATATTCCCGCACCGCAGGATGATCATGGTTGAACTCAGGCAAGGCACGATTGCCTGCCCAGCCTCGATAGTTGGCAGGCAAAGAACCATCGTAGGCAGAGAGGGGCCAGGCTTCGATTTTGAACCAATCGACCCAGGGCGAATAGGGGCCATTCTCTAAAATATCGTTGAAAAAATAAAAGCCACGGCTGGCATGGTTAAACACGCCGTCTAACACCACTTTTATCTCTCGTTGGTGGGCCGCCTGCAGCAATGCGTGAAAGGCGGTATTGCCGCCCAAAATTGGATCGACTTGGTAGTAGTCGTGGGTGTGGTAGCGATGATTGCTGGCGGATTGGAAAATGGGCGTGAAGTAGAGGGCGTTAATGCCCAGATCTTGAAGATAGTCGAGTTTTTCAATCACCCCCCAGAGGTTGCCGCCCTTGTAGCCCTGAAGCGTTGGTTCTGCCACCCATGGTTCGTAGGGGATGGGTTGGACGGTGGCCCAGGGTTGGTCGGCGTTGGTTGGGGGCGTACCTTGGGCAAAGCGATCGGGGAAGATCTGGTAAAAAACCGCGTGCTTAACCCAGCTTGGTGTCTGAATTCCCATGGAGGCTCCTGACGGGTGCTGCACTGTCATGGTACACATCAAGCCTGTTTTTTGCAGCCTTCGTTAGATTGATCCCATGATTGAAGCATTCTATGGACAATTGGACAATCTCTCATTCACGGATTCCTCAAAATCTTTAGTCTTGTCCTGCAAGCATCGCATCAGAAATTGATGCGATGCAATGCATTAACTATGTTTCATCACTTAGATTTGGTAAATTATCGGGGTTATAACCCATTTGGGTAATCCAATCGCGAAAATACTGGGATTCAGACTGGGCTAGGGCTTCGTAGTCCATTGCTTCTTTTAGATATCCCTCCATCTGTTCAAGTGCATCAAGCATCAGAGCCCAGCTTAGATCTAAAACCTGCTGATTGTCCCGATAGGCTCTACACAGCAAATAGACCAAAAGAGCTATGTTTGGTACCATATGTTTGTGCGCAATTATTGCGATTGTTCCCTGGTTTTGAGCCCGGTCGCCAAACTGTCTCAAAATCCAGGCTTTACATGGGTGACCATAGGCGTAATAGCCCATGGTCATTCTAATTTTTGGGATTGCCATCAAGTCAATGAGCAACAGTGATTCTTCCCTGGCTCATTCTAACATGTTTTTCAGGAAGCCAATAGACCAAAAAAACTGTGGTTACAGATTCCTGGTATACTCGGTAAGATACTTCTGAGTCGGTGAGTGAATCTCTCTGCATCAGTTGATGGTGACTGATGCTCAACCGATGTGCTGGTGACTCAATGTCCCTTAATTGGCCAGCGGGAAGCCGCAAACCAAAAATATCAGAATAAGATTGAATAGTAGTCATGGTTTTGTCTCTCATTCATGTGCTTATCCTAACTTGTTCTCTGGAAGGTGTAAATTGCCGGGAAGTTTAAGTCCTGTAAAATCTGTGGTTAAAGGATTTGTGGTGCCGAGTATACCCGGGAGCGCACGGAAAATCAAGAAATGTTAAGCTTCGTGCCCCTGAAATTGGTTCATTCGATAGCTGTCATCGCTCCTTGTTCTCTGGAGAAGGGATTTGCAGCAAGGGCGATATGTCGCAAGTGAGCGTTAGGCATCTTTTGAAAAGTGACGTGAGCTATATGAAGTGGGCCATGTAGACTTAGGATAGATTCAACGCGTTTTGTCCATCGCTCTTAAACATCACTAGCTTGTATGGAAGATTTTCGGGCAAAAACATTAAAAGAAGGGTTTCGGCTATGTGATGTGAACCCGCTGTCGGGGGCTGGGCTAGAGCGCTACTACGTCGATTTGACTCCGGTGCGCAAAACGGAGGCGATCGAGGGGGTGAACACAGTGCTGGACTTCCAAGAGCCGGGGGAGTTTTGCACCATTCTGTTTACCGGCCATCGGGGCTGTGGCAAAAGTACCGAACTCCAACGCATTCGCCGCCAGTGGGAAAAAGACTACTGGGTGATCTACCTGGAAGCTAACGAAGAAACTGATCCCAACGATGCGGAATATACCGATTTTTATTTAATCATCATCAAGCAGATTGAATTTGCTCTGCGGCAACTAGAGTTGCGGTTTGATGCAACGCTGCAAACAAGGGTTGAAGACTGGTTTAAAGAAATCACCCGTGAAGATGAGCGCACCGTGGAAAGCTCGGTGAGCGTGAATGCGGAGGCTACGTTGGGGGCAGAGGCTCCGTTTTTGGCCAAGCTGATGGTGAAGCTGCTAGCTCAGATCAAGGGGGCCGACAAGCAAAAAACCGTGATTCGCCAGATCCTCCAGCGAGATATTTCGCGCCTGAAGGCGGATGTGAATGCCTTGCTGCTCGATGCCTACCAAAAAGTTTCGCCTCTCTATCCCAAAGGGTTTTTGGTAATTTTTGATAACTTGGATCGCGTGCCGCCTCGGGTGGGCGATCACCTATTCTTTGACTATGCGGCTCAGTTGCAAGACCTCAACTGTACCCTGATCTACACCGTGCCAATTTCGGTGCTGTGCTCTGCCAAAAATATCATCAATACTTTTTTTGGCGAGCCCCACATTGTTTCCATGGTGAATATCTACCAATTGGAGCGTCAGCGCTGCGACCTAGACTACATGGACGAAGGGCTGACCCAGGTGTCCGAAATTATTAAACGACGAATCGATACGGAGCTGCTGTTTGCCTCCGATCAGCAGGTGCTGGACTTGGTAAAAGCCAGCGGTGGCCACGTGCGCCAACTGATGCAGATGGTGCGCAGCGCTTGCCAAACTGCTAGCACCCGCAAGCACGCTAAAGTGCAGCCGGAGGATGTGGAGTATGCCATTAAGCAGCAGCAGTTTAACTTTGAGCGCTTTGTGCCCGATGAGCACTATCCCCTCCTGGCCAGGGTTTGCCTAACCAAAAACATCACCAAAGATGAGGTGGGGCAGTTGATGCTGTACAACACGTCGGTGCTGGAATATAACGGCCTTGACCGTTGGAACTACCCCAACCCAGCAGTGCGCCAAAGCCAACTCTTTCAAGCTGCACTTCAGGAGGCTGCCGATGTCTGAAGCCCCTCCGCCTGCCCCGACATCTCCCAGCCCTTCCACAAGCGAGACCTTAGTGGAGGAAAATCAGCAGGAGTTTGCCGAGCTGTTGACGTTTATTGACTTTGCCGAAGGGCTGACCATCGGCTTTGTGGAAATCAACCAAGAGCAAGACAGAATCCTGCTGGCTGAGGCCCTGCGCCAGCATTTGGCAGATACAGAGATCCATATTGAGGTGATGAACTTCTCCCGTCAGCCCGATCTGCGCTACCTGCTAGACGAACTGCGGCAGCGGTTGGCCCAGCTCCACGCATCATCGCCCCCCAAGGCCGATCAAAAGCTAGTGCTTTATCTCCAGGGGCTAGAGACAGCGATCGGCACCGACGGGGTGGGAGCCTATCCGCCCATGCTGCAAGACCTCAACTTTGTCCGCGATGCCTACCGCGACATAGTTCCCCATCCGCTGCTGTTTGTGTTGCCCGACTATGCCCTCACCCGCATTAGCCAATACGCTCCAGATTTTTGGGCCTGGCAGTCGGGCCTATTTCGCTTCAAAACCTCTGCCCAGACGGTAGAGCAACTGCGCACCGAGGCATTTGAGCGCCCCTTGCCCTATATTGCCTCCACCGATAACCAGGAACAGATTGAGCAGCTCAAGCAGCTCTTGATGGAGCTAAACCCCACCGGCAAGCCCATCGCCCCCCAGGATCTGGCCCAGTGCTGCGAACTTTATTACAAAATTGGCTCTGCATACTACACCCAAAAGCAGCCCGCAAAAGCCAGAGACTACCTGCTGGCAGGGCTAGACCTGCTGAAGCGGCACCCCAACCCAACCCTAGAACAGGATCTTTACCGCAGGCTGGGCAATGCCTACGAAGACCTACGCCAGTTTGATACGGCTATAGCTGCCTACACCACTGCCCTAGACCTAGCCCGAGCGACCAAGCGCTCCTCAATGGAATCTACTCTACTGCATGACTTGGGTGATATTGCCTTGCAACAACGCCAGTTTGACCAGGCAAAAGCTTACTATGAGCAAAGTTTGGCACTGAAAGAGGCCCGCAATGATCGCTACAGCCAAGCGGTCACTCACCACAACTTAGGTATCGTGGCGCAAGAACTGCGGGAGTATGAGCAGGCACGATCGCACTATCAGCAGGCGCTCGATATCTACATTGAGTATGGCGATCGCTATGGTCAAGCAGACATCTACCACCAGTTGGGCATCGTGGCGCAAGAACTGCGGGAGTATGAGCAGGCGCGATCGCACTATCAGCAGGCCCTCGATATCAAAATTGAGTTTGGCGATCGCTACAGCCAAGCCAGCACATACGGCCAGCTAGGGAATCTTACAAAAAGTCTTCGAGAATATCAGCAAGCAGGAGAGCATTTTCAGAAAGCTCTTGAGATTCATATCGAGTTCAATGACCGATATAACCAAGCTCTCGATCACCATAACTTAGGCATGGTGGCGGAAAAACTGCAGGAGTATGAGCAGGCGCGATCGTACTATCAGCAGTCGCTCGATATCAAAATTGAGTATGGCGATCGCTACAGCCAAGCCCGCACCTATTCTCAGTTAGGTCTGCTGGCAGAAGAACTCAATGAGCTAGATCAAGCTAAAGCTCATCATCTGCAAGACCTACAGATTTCAGTCGAGTTCAACGACCAACACCGAATTGCTTTCGTCCTGAGAAACCTTGCCCGCCTTTACCAAACCACCCAAGACGACAGCCTGCTCACCACTGTCGCCCAGTGCCTCAACATCACCCCCGATGAAGTGCAGCAACGCTTTACCGCTGCCAGCGCCTAGAACCCGGTTTCTGAATGCGACTCTAACAGAACACCACACCATCGCGGATCGAAAAAACCGGCTTCTGCCCTCAAGGGCGAAATACACGCTCAAAGGGTTGCTTGCGGTAGCGTCGGTAAACATCAAAGTCTTTGTCTAGCGTTGCAATAGCTGCAATATGACAGCGTTCAGAAATCGCTACCAGCGCTAAATCAGAAAAATCTCCTGGCAAATCAGCATACTGGGCATTCAACTCAGCAATACGCGAGAAATCTTCAGGTAGCAATGGCTCGCAGTTGTAGATCCCACAGGACAAATGAGCCAAAAACTCATTCTGCACCCGCCAGTCTGACGCTAGCAGCCACATAACCTCCGTCACACAGCCCACCGTGGTTATCAGTTGGCTGGTGCAAGTTGCAAAAAACTTTACCACAGCGTCGTGATGGCGATCAGCAGAATCGTAGAAGGCGACCATCAGTCCCGTGTCAATCAAAATAGCCGCCTGTGCCATTAGGATCGAGCTTGATAGCGCGCCTGAATTCTTTCAGCGATGAGAGCTTGGCGGGTCTCTCGATCGGATAAGCCTCCCGTGGAGAGTAGATGTTTGGGCATACCACCCATCCGCTGCAAGATTGTTTCCTGAGCCTGTGTGGGTATAGTCGGCTCACAGCCTATGGCTACATTCTGGGGTTGGGTTGTGTCATCAACCTGGATGTGAGTTGCTTTTAGTTCTTGCTCACGCAACAGTTCCAGTGCTTTTTCGATCACCTGCGAGTGTGAGCTAAAAGCGTGGTTGTGCTGATAGTCTTCTACAAACGCCAGCAAAGACTGCGACAGGGAAATCGATAACTTAGTAACCTGCATCGGCACACATCCCATTGAGGATAGGCGTACTAATAGGATTTTTACGCCTTATATCGCCATTATGGCCCATAAAACTAGGTCTGCCCGTTCCATCTTCAACAGGCAGACCCTTATCCTCAGCCTTAGCGTCTAGCGGTCATCAGAGCGATCGCTTACGATCAGTTCAGGGGAGAGTTCAGGGCGATCGCTGCTCACCATCGCTTCACTGCCAGGAATCGACTTGCTGACCACCACCCGTTCCATCTGCTCCGGTGGAATCAGGTCTGGCTTTTGGGGAACGGGGGCAAACATGCCGACTTGGACTGCCAGGGGCATCCAGATCTCGTGATGTTTCTCCGATCGCGCTAATCCAGCCTGAAGCCCTGTCTTCGACCAGGTTTGGGCCACTTGCAGACCATCAAAACCATTGACGAAGTTGTTGAGCGCGACTTGTAACGATCCTGCTGGGTTGAGGGTGACCCAAGTACCGTTTTCTAGCTCGCGTACTTCAAAGTGCAGGTGAGGGCCGGTGGAGTTGCCGGTGCTGCCAACCCGTCCCACCACATCACCCTGGGCCACCGTATCGCCCGGCTTCACAAAGATTTCGGATAGGTGGGCATAGAGGGTTTCCTGGGTGCCGTCGTTGTGCGTCAAAACGACGGTCAACCCATAGCCTTGAAGAAACTCAGCGGTGACCACTTGTCCACTAAAGGCTGCCACCACCGGCGCTCCCATGGGCGCTCCTAGGTCAATCCCTGAGTGGAAGCGAGCATCGCCGAAGATGGGATGCTGCCGCCAGCCAAAGAGGGAGGTAATGGGAGCTGGAATGGAAAGGGGGAAAAGCAGGCTGCGATCGCCATTGCTAGGCTGGCTGATGGGGCGAGTCGTAACGTTGTAAAAGTTGTCGAAGGATGGGATGGGGTTGAGGCTGACGCCGTCTGGCCCGACTGAAACGGGGCCAAGGTTGACCGACTGCCCGCTGCTGCTAGCCGACGGCGCACATAGAGACGCTAAGTCTTGCCCGCGTTCTAGGGTCGTTTGGCAGCCGGTGGAGCGCTCGGATAGAACAACAGAGCCAACCTGGTCAGGGGCGTAGGTTGCGCCGAGGTTGTAGTCATTGGCGGTGTCAATATCACTGCCAGCCAAGCTAGGTGGGCTTTGCATCAGGTCATCAACCGACATGGGCGCTGACACATCAGCTCCATTGTCCTCAAACATGACATCCGGAGTGTTGGAGTAGACAGGTTGAGGCGCTTCGGAGACGGGGCGCTCAGCCGGCATGGGCACAGAGTCTAGCAGATCGTTGGCCGAAGGAACCTCTTGCACCTCGGTGGAATAATCAAGCTCCAGGCCTGGATCGAGATCAGCAGCGGTTTGGGCGATCGCTGCACTGTGGACCAAAAGACTTGCCCCGCCAATGAGGCAAGCGGCACCCACGCGCTGGGGAGTCCATTGAATCAGGCTAGATGAAACAGACTGAAAAGAACGTCGCTGAGTCATTGCGGATTATCACTTGGCATAGCACTGAAGAACGCGATCGAACGTATCACCTGATCTCTCATTTCAGAGAAATATTGATCTGTCCGCATGATGACCGATGGGATGACGAACGATCGTCCTACTATCGGTTCATTAGGTTGGGGGATACCAGCCTTGGGACGAGCACAGGGGAGGTGAATGAGTTAAGACAAAGAATAATCTCGAATTATCCTAGCGAATCATCGCAGTACAACACAAACTGTAACACTCCAAGGAGCATCTCGGTATCATCCGGTTGGCAGGCGAGAACCCCTGGGTGTAGATCGTTGATGTCCTCCCAAAAGTTCCCGAGCGATCGCTTCTGGTTCACCCAGGGGGCTAGAGGCTACTCCAGCAGTGTCGATTCGTAGGCGCGGCAATCCTGGCAGGGGCCGGTAGGATTCACGGCACAGCGCACATAGGGCGATCGCGCATTAAAACGACAACTGATATCACCCATCACATAGCCCAAGCCTTCCACATACTGGCGATCGGGGTGGTGTTCTAGGGATGGCAGCCCCCGAGATGCCAGCGAGTCGAGGGCTAATTGCAGCCGTGCCTGGGCACGGGCATCGGCCCGGCGCAGGACGAGCCAAGAGGCAATGGATGGCGAGAGTCCAATCAAGAGAATGAGCAGTGCAATCACCATAGATGCAACGAGATTCAGCTAGACTCCATCAAGTTTACCGACATGATGCGGGTTTCTCCGCCGTCTGGCAAGGGATCGAACCCTGTAGGGGTTGCCGAGGGCGATCGCTACAGGGTTCGAGGGTGGGAAAGCGATCGCCCTAGATTCAGCCTAGGGGCAGCTATTGTCCTTAGGCAAGATAGTCCGTGGATCGACCGGCTCCCCATCCGGCTTACGGATTTCAAAATGTAGGTGAATGGAATAGCCGCCGCCGTCGATCTCGCGCCCTTCGCCGTCGAATCCCGACCCGCCCCGGATGCCAATCAATTGACCGCGCTTCACGGCTTGCCCCGGCTTTACAGCAATGGAGCGCATGTGGAAGTAGACATGCTGCCAACCATCCGCTCGCTGGATGTAAATGGCGCGTCCCTCCGCCCCGGAGGTGTCATTTTTGACGGTTTTAACGACTCCATCGCTGGCCGCGTAGCATTCGTCTGGGGTGTAGCCGCCAATGTCTACGCCCGCATGGAGGCGTCCGCGGGCAAATCCAAATTCACACTTGGGGCCGCAGCTTGTGCCCTTCATCGGCCAAGCCCAGCCGGTGTCGGAGGGAATGCCCATGGCCGCCCGCTGGACAATCACCGGTTTGCCATCTTGCCCAAGCACGCGCACATGGGGCACATAGACATACCAGGTATCTTGCCCCTGGATCGCTTCGGCAAGCTTCACCTGGTAATGGTTCATCTCGTTTTCGTTGTACTCCAGCAGACCAAGTTCGACGCCTCCACGCAGGGCAGCCTTTTCGGTGTCGGCTAGCTCCGATCCCTGAATGGGCTTGAGCTTGAGTAGCGTACTGTCGATCACCTGCAGCTTGAGTTTCGGCGGTGCGGCAGCATCCACAATCCGAACGTGGGGGGCGTAGACATACCAGCGATCGCGCCCCTGGAGAGCCGCCGCCAGCTGGACGTTGAAGTGATCCGCTTCTTCGGTATAGGCAACAATGTCGAGGGTGGTATTGGCAGCGATCGCCGTCTTGTCTGTGTCGGATAGCTGGGTTGATTGAACCGGTTTAGCTTTGAAAAACGTAGTGCCAAGCGTCGTCAGTTTCATGGGTTTCCTCTCGGTACGATGCAAACAGGTGACCGGACAGATATTGGGCTGATGGACTGACCCACGATGGGAACACAGGGTGGAATCATAGCGTTAGCCGCCTCGCACCGTAACCGTTGATCCTTAGGAAGAGGAGAAGCAGGAATCGGCTCGCCTAGTCCTTAAGGTGCAGCGTTGGGGAGTGAGGAAACGCAACGTTGGTCAGTCCACCAAATGATCGGTAACAAATCTTCCATCAGTGTGCCTTAGGTCACTCGGAAACGTGCTGGACTTCATCAAGCTTTAACGGAAGATGGCGAAAACCTGCAAAATCCTCCCATTTTCAGAAACCTGCTTTACACTCGGACGGAACTCTATGTCCTACCGTCCTACCGCTCAACCAACCGACTCTGATCAACAACGGATTCAGCAATGGATGGGAACATACTCCTTCATCTGGAACGTTCTGACAGGTGAAGATGAGGCGTGGTAGGTTCTAAAGGGCCATGTTCCAACTCTATACCAGCAATACTGATAGGCAAGACCCATGAGCAACTTAGCGGGAGTGAATGTTTTAGTTGATGGTTATAACCTGCAACTCAGCCAAGGAACTGGCATCAAAACCTATGGGATTAGCTTGGTGCGATCGCTCAAAGACCTAGGCGCAGACGTCAACGTGCTCTATGGGCGTAATATTCCTAGCTTAAAAGATGCATCCTTGGAGGAGGTCTTATTCTTTGATGTAAATGAAGGCCCCCATCGATATTTAGATGGATCTTATCTGAAGCGATCGGCCCGCTTGATGCTGGATGTTGGCCGCACCCTTAGCCACCAGTCGTTTACTGCCCGCCCGATTGATGTAGGGCAGGTGGTAATACGTGGCTCTGTGCGGGGTAGTTTTATGGCCTCAATCACGAATTTGCTGGATATTACAGGAACCTATAACCTGCCTGGCTGCTACCGAACGGCCTCTGCTCTATTCCGTCTAGGGCTTGCCATGGGCGTCACATTGCCGAAGAAGGTTGATATTTTCCACGCCACCTATACCCTGCCGATGACGGTGCCCGGTGCCAAGAAAATCACCACCATCCACGATCTGATTCCCCTGCGCTTGCCCTATACCACCTTGGACAATAAGCGGCTGTTTTATAAGGTTGTGAAACGCTGTCTCAAGGATTCTGCTCTAGTCGTTACCGTATCTGAACATTCCAAGCGAGATATGGTGGATTTATTCGATGTCCATCCCGATAAGATTCAGGTAACGTATCAGCCCATTGCCCTGGAGCCGTTAGATAAAACACCGGAAGAGATCCAGCGCTATATCAAACGGTTTCGCATTGAGCATAAAAACTACATTTTGTTTGTGGGGGCGATCGAACCCAAGAAAAATCTGGGCCGGTTGATTGATGCCTATGCTCGGTTAGAAACCGATACGCAGTTTGTGATTGTGGGTAAGCGAGGCTGGCTGTGGGAAAACGAAATCGGCGCGATCGACACCATTTTTGGGGTAGACGTAGCCAAAGCAAAGTTTCGTATTCTCGATTATGTCACCACGGAAGATCTGCGCCATCTCTACGCCGGGGCAACCTGCCTAGCATTTCCTTCGCTATACGAAGGCTTTGGGCTCCCGCCGCTGGAGGCCATGTCCTTTGGTTGTCCGGTCATCACCTCCAACGTGTCGTCGCTGCCGGAGGTTTGCGGGGAAGCGGCGCTTTATGTAGACCCCTACAGTGTGTCGGATATTGAGCAGAAGCTATCCCAACTCTTGGGCGACGAAGCCTTGCAAAAGGATCTAGCCAAAGCTGGCAGGCAAAATGCAGAGCGGTTTAGCCTAGAGCGCTATAACGAACGTCTGCAGCAGGCCTACCAGCTCGTGCTTTAGGGAGCGATCGCTGCAGACTCCAACCTTGCCAGGACGGCTTGGTGATAGGCGTTGGCGTCGGCATGGTTGGCGGGGTCTAACGCGTTCCAGTTTTCATGGGCGGTGAGGACGGCGAACACCGGGTTGGCAAAGACTAGTGTCCAAGTCTTCATCGCGGAAAACAGATGCAGCGGTAGGGAGGATATCTGTCCTTTATGGATAATCACCCACTGGGTAGGGCCCATCGGCTCTTTCACGATGTGTAGATAGGGCGTCAGTTGCCCTGGAAAATACTCGGCGAATTCTATGGGGGCAACAATTTTTTCGCTCGTGAGCCAGTGCTGACGAACAAACTGCGCCGTTTCTCGCCAATACACGTCATCTAGAGGAAACAAGAAGGGGCGATCGCCCTCGGCTAACGGTTCGACCCTGGGGCTAAGGCGGATCTGGTTCACGGCCAGCCCTACGGGGCGGTAGTCGGGATTGCTAGGATCCAAGGATTGCAGGGATTGCGTACGCGGCACCTGGAAGCGCAGGCGGGTGAAGGGGCGATCGCTCTCAATCACGCTTTGGGGAATGGTGCCTTGGTAGATCACCAGAAATAGACCGTCATCTTGAACATGACAGACCTTGGTGAGCGGAATGGGGCGATCGCCCACGGTGAGGGTCAGACCATTGACGACCTCTGGCGTAATGCCGCCGACGACCTTCATGCGCAGGGTGAGATCCTGGCCGCTGGCCAGGGGTAGATCCAGGGTAGATTCCGTAGCAGGGCCAGTCCAGCGGAAGAGCGTATCGGTGTCCGCATTGCCCTCGCGCAAATGCCAGCCGGTGCCGGAAATCGGTTGGTCAAAGGTGAGGTCAAGCTGATGGATTTTGGTGTGCTGGTGAGCGGTGTAGCAGTCGATGTAATG
Source organism: Leptolyngbya sp. CCY15150 (assembly GCF_016888135.1). Lineage (NCBI taxonomy): Bacteria > Bacillati > Cyanobacteriota > Cyanophyceae > Leptolyngbyales > Leptolyngbyaceae > Leptolyngbya > Leptolyngbya sp. CCY15150. Next base: position 341,594 of record NZ_JACSWB010000207.1, on the reverse strand, counting down.
ACGCTCTAGCCAAGACTCTGGAGCCGTCTGGGTTTGGGAGTCTGGCGATCCGTAGGTGGCTTCGAGGGTGGTCTGCATCTGGCGGAAGCGATCGCGAAACTGCTCAACGGCACGATCGTAGAGAACCAGATCGCCCTGGTTCATGTCGCGCAGGCAGTCGAGGGTACCGCTCGATACACCTTGGAGGTAGTCGGATGTCTTGGCAATCATCAGCTTCTGGTATTGCACAATTGGATACCAGCCAAAGCTGTAGGACAGCAGCGCCATGGACGCCCGAAAATCCTCCAAGATGCCAAAAAAGACCAGATCGTCAAGGCGTTTTGTGGCAATATCAAGCAGATTTTCCGTGGGGGCCTGGCTGGCATCGGTGGTGGCGGTGGCCATGGCTCGCAGGTGGGGGTCGCGCATGGCCTCTTGCACGAAGGGATCGCGCACAAAGCTGTCTAGATCGGTGGCGATCGCTCGCTGCTGTAGCTTAATTCTGGTTTCGAGGGCCACGCCAGCCTGATGCTTGAACTGATAGACGGCGTCTACGTGTTCTTGCTGATGTTTCCATGAATCGGGGTAGTCGTTCATGAAATTGTATTCCGAGATAGTGCGCTGCACGGGATCTCGAAACATGGAAATAAATACGGGGGATGCCACATATTGGGTGTAGTCATCCCAGGTGAAATGACCGCGAATTAACCGATAGTTTGAGGAAAGGAACGGAGCGGTGGCCAGGTGACACCAAAGCTGAGATGGACAAATGTCTTGATGGTGGAACTTGGCGTCTAGCAGGGAGATGAGGGTGGTTCCTGCGGTTTTGGGCACGTGAACAAAACACAGCGTATCGTGAGGCTGAAGCTTGTAGGGAATCGGACTCATAAAGGATTGATCCTAGGTAGCCAAAATAGAAAAACAGGTTGCACTGGTCTTAGGCAGATGATGTTGCGTAATCTAGGGGTGGCAGAGTAACCCTTTTACAGTCTTAGCAAGAATTGGGGTGGAATGCGATCGCCCAATGGCTGAATTGCACCTCCACCCAATGGGCTCCCCCGAATGGCGTACCCTTGTCTGCTGTTTCCTAGCATCGTCCCTAGTGATCTCCTAGGTTGCCTGCCATAGCTTAATCTGCCCGTCCCAGCAGCCACTGGCTAGGAGGTTGCTGAAGGGCGCAAACACCGCCGACCAAACCCAACTATCATGATCACTCATCACATGCAGCAAGCTGCCGGTGCGGGCATCCCAGAGGCGAATGGTGCGATCGCTGCTGGCACTCACCAAAAGGCGACCATCTCGGCTAAAGGCTACCGAGTTGACAGATTGATTGTGGGTATCCAAGGTGTAGATCACCTGCCCCGTATCCCAGTCCCACAGGCGAATGGTGTTGTCGGCGCTACCGCTGGCGATCGCTTTTCCGTCGGGACTGACACAGACCGACAGCACTTCCCCCTGGTGCCCTGACAGGAAGCGCACCGGTTTACGACTGCTGAGTGTCCACATGCCCAAAGTCTGGTCATGGCTACCGCTGACCAGCATCGGCTGCTTGGGGTTTACCGCTAAGGACAGCACCCAGTGGTCATGGCCCTGCAAGGTGCGGTGTAGGCTGCCGGTTGCCAGTTTCCATAGGCGAATGGTTTTGTCGTGGCTCGCCGTCGCGATCGCCCGATCGCCGGGGATGAAGATCACCGATCGCACCCAGTCTCCATGGCCGGTGAGAACGCTCTCTAGGCTACCGGTTGCCGGTTGCCAAAGGCGCACGGTTTTATCATTGCTGCAACTGGCCACGCGGGTGCCATCGTAGCTAATGGCCACATCCCGCACCCATGCTTCATGCCCCTCCAGCGATCGCGCTAACTCGCCCGTTTTCAGAGACCAAAGTTTCACCGTTTTGTCGCCACTACCGCTAACCAACCATTGGCCTTGAGGATCGAGGGCTAGGGCTCTAACCCAGGCGGAATGTCCGGTCAATGTTTGCACACATCGCCATGCTTGGGATGAGATTTGGTTCATGGTTTAAGAACTCAACAAGGTAAAGATGCACAGCGTTGTCATTACAGCGTCGTAACTACATCGTTGTATGCGTAGACCTCACCCCACCCCTAGACGTTGCCCACTCCTGTGGCTGGCGATCGCCCCTACTGCGTCCAGGCCTTCATCTTGCCTGGATTCAAGAGACCGTAGGGATCCATCTGTCGCTTGAAGGCCAGTTGCACAGGATCGGCCGTTTTCCGTCCCCCATCTTCCAAAATATAGGTATGAGGATTGGCAATAAAGGCTCCCTGCGCTTCATGATACTGAATAATCTCCTGCAGTCGCTCAGTGGTGGTATAGCGCACCAGTTGCAGAGCAGCAGGAATCACCTTCCCGTTCACCCGAATAAATTCGAGATGCATCATCACCTCATCCCCAAAGTGATGGTACATATGCTCCACCATGGACAGCTTGGGATCCCAAGGGAAGAGAGTTTGCAGATAGGTGAGGGAGGCATCCACATTCCGGGCATGGAGAGTGGTGTGATTCCAGGTATATTCCATCAACACCGCTCCCTTCCCCGCATCTTTTGCGCCTTTTTGGTAGGCCAGGGTGCCGCCAAACTCAGCAATCAAGGCGGTGAGAGGCTCTAGGCTAGATTCAGCAATGATCAGCAATGCGCCATGCTGCCCCTCGGGCAAGGCCTGGCGTAGAGCGGTGAAGTAGCTGGGAATCGGCCAGGCGCAAATGGTGATTAGCTTTTTGATAATGCCATCAGCATCTCCAAGGGCCTGGCCAAAGCGGGCCGCCGTCATGAAGTCTGGAAAGGTGACCATACAATCCATCCAGGGATAGGCAGGCCCCAAGGGCACCTCTAACTGGGTGATGATGCCGTTGGTGCCGTAGGCATGATTCACTTTCTGCACATCATCGCCCCGTAGCTCCACCACGCGGGGCGTATCCTCCATGGTCACCACGCGCAGAGCCTGGAGGTTGCCGCGATCGCGCAATTGTCCGTAGGTAATCGACCCGATGCCGCCACTGCCACCGGCAATGAAGCCACCCACCGTTGCGGTGCGGTAGGTGGAGGGCACCATGCGCAATTCCCACCCGGTCTCCCGCGCCTGCTTGTCGAGCATGGCCATCTTCACCCCCGGTTCCACACAGGCCATCCCTGGCTGAATCCAGCGCACCGCCTGCATTCGGGTCATGTCTAAAATCACGCCCCCTTCTAGGGGAACACATTGCCCATAGTTGCCCGTGCCTGCTCCCCGCACTGTCAGCGGAATGCTGAACTGAACGCAAGCTTGCGCCACCCGCAGCACCTCGGCCTCATTCGCTGGTCTGACTACCAAATCTCCCACCTTGCCGGTGAGTAAGGGCTGTAATACAGGGCTAAAGGTGTAGTAGTCCTGAGATAGCTTCAAGATTTGGTTGGCATCTTGAATGGTCTCAATGCCGGCGATCGCATTTAAAAAATCATCGGAGCGGGTGAGCATCGCTGAGGTCATCGTTACTAAGGATCTCCCTGATATCGCTAATACATCCAAACCATCGATCTTCAAGCCCTGAACGGCCCGAATTCGACTACCTATCGATATACCGTACGTTGGATGCCCAAGTTGTGGAACACAGCACTATTGTAGGGGCATGGTAGGGGCTTGAATGGGTAGGGTCTAGTCGATGGGTTTATGTTGAGAAACGTAGGTTGAGAACAACGTAGGGTGAAGAACATATGTTGAGAGTTGTAACAAATGTACTTCAGCATTTCAATAGAAGGGTGGATATGGGTAGGCATCTACGTAAAACCCACGATCTCGTTTACATAGTTTCAAGATTTGATACGAAGCGCAAGGTTTAAAGCTGCGATCGCCTGTTAAATCAAAGGATTCAGCGATTTAATCAGGTTTATAGCCTGCAAAAAGGCGGTTGTGTTGATCCCCTTTATTCAAGCAGGGCTGTGATAATCCCGGATAGTAGCCTCTGGTCTTGTTATAAGGCGGGTTGAGTTTAAAGAAAGTGTAATGCTAGGGGCAATGATGTCCCATTTTCCCTAGGGATGGCATAGGATAAGAGGCGTCAAAAGCTGTGCATGGCGGCGATCGCATCTTTGCAGGGGGGATTGGGTTCAGTAAAAATGCAGTTGTTGTAACAACCCTTAAGCGAATACCTTAAATGTGCAGCGTCAGAGCATCTCACTGGGTAAAGCACTCACGGTTAACGCCGTTGATGTAGCCCACCATCATTTTTGTAAACCCTTCAGAAAACGCGATTAACAAGTCTGTATCCCATAGGAACGAGTGACAACCCAGGATATATGTTGATCGCCCATACGGCTTTGCATCTACACAACTCCGAGTTTTGCCAGGTGTGCCCTAGTTGGGATGTTCGTCCCAGCGTCGTAGTCTGCCAACCTGTGCATCTCTAACCAGCGCCATCTTTTAGTTTTCGATTCATTGAAGTTGCTATTCGGAAAACTAACGTAAACTCCTGAGCTCGTCATGGCTATTACAATCACCACTGAACTGAAAAGCGAAAGTTTGCAACTGTTGCGGCAGTACCAAGATACGCCTTCAGCCAATCTGCGTAACAAATTAGTTCAATTAAATCTTGGTTTAGTTCGTCGGGAAGCCCACCACTGGATTAATCAATGCACCGAGTCCTACGAAGACCTGATGCAAGTGGGCAGCATGGGCTTAATCCGGGCGATTGAGCGTTTTGATATGTCGAAAGGACACGCCTTTAGCTCCTTTGCTATCCCCTACATTCGAGGCGAAATCCAACACTATCTCCGCGACAAGGGCAGCCCCGTCCGGATTCCTCGACGCTGGCAAACCATTTATCGCCAAGCCGCCCATGTGACCCGTGAACTGCGGACGCAGCTTGACCGCCAACCAACGGATGTCGAAATCTCTACCGTTCTAGACATTCCCCTGGCAGAATGGCAAGACATCAAGCTTGCCTATCGCAATCGCTCTCCCCTCAGCCTAGATGCACCCATGTGCGAAGAGGATAGTGGCGCAACATCGTTGGGTGAGCTGTTGCCGGATAACCAGTATCGCAGCTTCCAACTGGCTCAAGAAGACCAAATCCGTCTCCAGCAAGCGCTGCTGCAGTTGGAGAACCGCACCCGCGAGGTGTTGGAATTTGTCTTCCTGCAAGATCTGACCCAAAAGGAAACGGCAGAACGCCTGGGTATTAGTGCGGTGACGGTATCGCGCCGGGTGAAAAAAGGGCTGACCGTCCTGCGCACCATCATGAGCACACCGGTTGGCGATCCGTAAGATGCCTTCCATAGGCAGGAATCCTTGAAGCCCTGCAGATATAACCGATTTTCGCGATCAATACGATCCTCCCTAGTCCCTGGTTTGTCCTGGAGCTAGGGAGATTTTTTATGTTATGAAAGGTCGCGATAGAAGAGAAACCGCAGGAGCAGCACTACGGAAATGGCTGTATAGCTAGCCGCATTGGCCAGCAAGACCGCATCACGCTTATCGGGCTGCTGGAGAAATTGGGAGCGATCGCTGCCTTTGTAGCTGGTGGCTGACGAAATAAACGTGCGGCGTGCTTGGGCTTGGGGAGGCGGCTCGTTGGTCGTGGGAGTAGCCTCAACCCGTTCCAGCAAGCGTTCCAGCAGATTCAGCCCCTGAAGCTTCACGAAGAAACTCAGCATAAAGGTAATGAACCCACTCACGCCAATGAGAAGCAGCCTGTCTGGTAGGCGATCAAACAAGACGTAGCCCACCAGAGCTTGCTCAAGGCCTTCATCGAGGATAGGCAGCACGAGGAAAAACACGAGCCAGCCCATGACCACCGACAGCAAATTGAGGGAGGTGGCATATTCAATGCTGCGCTTGTAGGACAGCTTCAATTCCCAGTGCAGGATAGCGGCCTCGGTGGCGATCGCGATCAATAAAAACAAGCTTTGTAACACCACTGCCCGCAGCGGCAATACCCAGACCATATAACGCCTCTCTTGATGCTTGTTGCCCCAGGGATGGTTGATGGGTCAATGTTGCAACCTAGTAACGCAAGATAGAAGAACGAAGATAGAAGACAGAAGAACGAAAAGGAAGTCTAGGACAAACCAGGTTTTCCACCTTAGCAACTAGGTGGGGTACGTCCGCCTCAGAGTACTAGTCAGGAGGTGGACTCAAGTCACAGCGGCTCTGGCCGGGTTTCGGCTACGCTCAACCCTCTTCTCATAGAGGCCCAACCCTCTTTTTATCAAGGTTTGAGCATTGAGCAATGTGGCAATACAGCTTGCCAACCAACTTCAAGAGCCATCGATGCCTATCTGGCCAATCATTCTAGCTAGTTTCCCGCTCCATCTCTTCAGCTTGCTCAAGGCACAACAGATGTTGGCCTACAGGGGAACTGGAGATCAACTCGGCGTCAACGCTATATCTAGAAATAAGATTTGCGATCGCCTCCTGCTCTCCTCTATACCTAGTGTTACCATCAAACAGATGCCGATTGCATTGATTTGGTATTCTATGGGTTGATTGAGCTCAGCAACTATGACGAATCTCAGAGCAGTTTCTCGAAATGGCATCGGTATTCGCACGGCCCAACACCGATCCGAGCGCATTGCCGGTCAAATCCATGTCTATGACGGGGCGGGGAAGGGTAAATCCCAGGCTGCTTTGGGGGTAGTGCTGCGATCGATTGGTCTGGGTATCCATGCCCTAGAGCCAACGCGGGTCTTGCTGCTACGATTTTTGAAAGGGCCGGGGCGCACCTACGATGAAGATGCCGCCATTGAAGCTCTGCAGCATGGCTTTCCCCATTTAATCGACCAAGTGCGTACGGGGCGGGCAGAATATTTTGGCCCCGATGAAATTACCCGGTTTGACCAACAGGAGGCCCAGCGAGGCTGGGATGTGGCCAAGGGGGCGATCGCCTCGGGGCTCTATTCGGTGGTGGTGCTGGATGAACTGAATCCGGTGCTCGATCTGGGGCTCTTGCCTGTGGATGAAGTAGCGCGCACTCTCAAGCGCAAGCCTGATTTCATGGAAGTAATTGCCACGGGCCGGGGCGCACCCCAGCCGCTATTGGATATTGCCGATCTGCATTCAGAAATGCGGGCCCACCACCATCCCAATGCCGTCGCCCATGGAATTGAAGGGATTGAAATCTACACCGGGGCAGGCAAGGGCAAGTCTACCAGTGCCTTGGGTAAAGCGTTGCAGGCCATTGGTAAAGGCATCAGCCAAGACAAATCCCACCGGGTGCTGATCCTGCAATGGCTGAAGGGCGGCACCGGCTACACCGAAGACTCGGCGATCGCTGCCCTGCGCCAGAGCTATCCCAGTTTGGTGGATCATCAGCGCTGCGGCCGAGATGCGATCGTATGGCGGGGACAGCAGCAGGAGTTGGATTATGTCGAAGCGGAGCGGGGCTGGGAACTGGCCCGAGCAGCGATCGCTTCGGGACTCTACAAAACCATTATCCTGGACGAACTCAACCCCACGGTGGATCTAGAGCTTTTGCCCCAGCCGCCGATTGTGCAGGCCCTGCTGCGCAAACCAAGGGATACGGAAATCATCATCACCGGGCGCTGCAAAAATCCCCCAGCCTATTTTGATATTGCCAGCATCCACTCGGAGGTGTTTTGCCATAAACACTATGCCGAGAAGGGCATTGACCTGAAGCGCGGGGTCGATTTTTAACGGATGGCTTAGGGATCGCCTCAAGCTGGTCTAAGATACTCCCACCTCAACCTAGCTCGGTGGGAGATCATCCTAGGCTCTGTTTTAAAACCTGCTAAATCTCTTGATCTTTCGTACGAGAGAATCGGGGTTTGGATGAGTTTTAAAACACGCCCTAGTACTCTGAGGCGGACGTAACCCGCCTAGTTGCTAAGGTGGGAAACCTTATGTGTCCTGAAATTCCTTTTCGTTTTTCTATCTTCTTTCTTCTGTCTTGTGGCGCTAGGGAACCACGACCACCATAGTGCCGACGCCAACTTGGTCAAACAGGGCCATCACATCGGCATTGTGCATGCGCACACAGCCATTGGAAGCGGCTTGACCAATGGATGAAACCGTCGGCGTGCCGTGGAGACCAATGACACCGTTGGGCATCTCGGCAAAGCCAATCCAGCGAACGCCCAGGGCGCTGTTGGGCCCTGGCGGATGCACCTCTCCTGTCCAAGGGCTTTGCCAGGCTGGATCAACTACCATTTGAAACACTTCGTAGGTGCCGGTGGGGGTGGGGGTGTCGGGATGGCCGATAGCGACGGGATAGCTGGCCACGACCTCATCCCCGTGGTAGAGGTAAACCCGCCGATCGCTGAGACGGATGAGGATACGGGGCTGAATCTGCTCCTCGGGTAGGTAAAGATCCCAGGTTCCCAGCGCGGGCAGATCGGGTTGGGAGAGGGTGACCTGGTCGGGGCTAAGGTTCCCCTGTCCTGGTTCAGCCGGTCGTCCCTCGGCGATCGCTGCCCCACCGTTCAGTAGGAGGGCGATCGCCACAGCTCGACCGAGACCAACGAGGTACCTGGAAGGGTGCAACAGGGTCATGATGTTGGATGCATGAATAAAAGTCTTTACGATGCCGATGCGTTGGCGATCGCCACCCAGCCCTGGATCACCTGGGCTACCGTCCAGGCTTGGGCGATTGCTCCTCGGGAATGCATGGGTGGATCCCCGTCGAAAATTTCGCCTAGGGAGCCGATGCACTGGGCGCGAAGCTGGCTAGCCATGGGATCTAAATAGGCCAGGGCTTGCTGAGGATCGCCATACACCTTGAGGTGGGCTTGCACCAAGGGGCCGAGCAGCCAACCCCAGGCCGTACCTTGGTGATAGGCGGCATCCCGCTCGCGAGAGCCGCCGCCATAGTGACCGCAGTAGCGTTCATCATCGGGGCTGAGGGAGCGCAAACCGTGGGAGGTGAGCAGCTTACGGCTACAGACATCCACCACGGCTTTTTGTTGCTCGGGGGTGAGTAAGGGGGCTAGACCTAGGGAGTTATGGGGGTAGGCGATCGCCAGTAGTTGGTTAGGGCGCAGCGATGCGTCATGTTCCTCCATGTCCAATGGATCGAGCACATCGTAGCAATAGCCATACTCTGGGTTCCAAAAACGCTGGAATCCTTTTCCAGTCTGCTGGGCCAGGGCTCGATAGTCCTCAGTAGATTTACCGAGGGCGATCGCCAACTGGGCCATGGTGCCGAGGGCGTTATACCAGAGGGCATTGATTTCCACCGGCTTACCTGCCCGAGGTGTGACCACCCACTTGCCAATCTTGGCATCCATCCAGGTCAACTGACTGCCAGGCTGTCCTGCATAGAGCAGGCCGTCATCGGGATCCACCTGAATTTGGAAGCGAGTTCCCTTCTGGTGCCAGTCGATCACCGATTGCAGCAAGGGAAATAGGTCGCGCACTAGCTCCAGATCCCCCGTTTCGGCATAGTAGGCGCGAATGGCTTCGAAGTACCACAGCACGGCATCAACGGTGTTGTAGCCAGGTTTTTTGCCCAGATCGGGAAAGACATTGGGCAACATGCCTTGGTCGAGGTAGCCGGCATAGGTGCGCAGAATGGTGGCGGTAATGTCCGATCGCCCGGTGTAGAGGGTCAGGCCAGTCAGGCTGATCATGGTGTCGCGCCCCCAGTCGTTAAACCAGGGATAGCCAGCGATGATGCTGCGGCCATTGGGTTCCTCGGGGAGCGATCGCTTCACAATAAACTGATCGGCAGCTAGAACCAGGGGCTGCATCCAGTCGGGAGCTGTTTGGCTATGGGAGGTGGAGGCCCAGCATTCCTGCAGGTGCTGTTCGTGGGCTCGTTGGCGGGCGATCGCCTCTTGACCATTGAGGCTGGCATTGGCATCGGTTGTAGCCACCACAGTCACCGTTTGCCCTGGCTCTAGGGTGATGGCCAAATCTGCCACATGGAGATGATCTTCATGGGCTGGGAGCCCGCGATAGTGTTCTTGGGCGAGATTAAAATCTTGGTACCATTCGTTGCAAAGATAGACCTCAGCCTGCTCGGCTAGCACATAGACCGGCTGCGCCTTGGGGAAAGCCGTCACCTTAACGCCGTGCTCGGCTGCCTCGATCGACATTTTCCAGAAGCCGACCTGGGTACTGCTGTGATGATCGCGGTAGTTGGTGAGCACCTTGAGGTAGAGCTTGATCGGCTGGGGCGATCGCTTCACATGGTAAGACACGTAGGTGGTATTGGCTCCCTGCTCCATCCAAATCCGCTTCTCAAGCAGCACATCAGCGCAGGCAAATGTCCAGGTGGGAATGCTGCCCTCCAGGGCAAACTGCTGAATGTGGTTATACCCTGTGGGATCCACCTGCTCGTTCGTCCAGCGGCTGGTGTGTAGGGGAAAGTAGTTGCTGTCGTATTCCAGAGTCTCGCTGAGCTGGGTCACCAACAGCGTGCGCCGCACCGGTGGGTTTAGAGCAGCAATCAAAACCCCGTGGTAGCGACGGGTCAGCAGACCAGCCACGGTGCCGGAGGCATAGCCACCGATGCCGTTGGTGACTAACCATTCACGCTCTTCAGCGCTGTGCAGATGTCCGCAAATCTCTCGACCAAATTGAATGTTCATGGCAGATTTATCAAGGCAGGGCAGATCAAGAAGGGATGGAATCGGGTTAGGGAGACCCGGAGCCAGGCACTAGGTCTGGACTCCTTGGGGATAAACCGTCCATCTATGCATGGCTAGGCTAATGATTGGTGTAGTGAAGTTCCTATCCTACAGTTAAGGCAGGGCTTCCGACTGTCTGATAGGCTAGTGAATGACCGTTGCTGTCAGTGAGCCGGCCCAATCATACCAATGTTGTTGCAGAATCCAGGGGTATAGCAAGCATGGATACCAAAGCCTTTAAGCGATCGCTTAATCAATCTCAGAAGTATCACCGCAAAGGCTTCGGGCACGATGAAGATGTCTCGGGCGCAATGAAGTCAGAGTATCAAAGTGATCTCATTCAGTACATTCGCGACCACGACTATACCCTAACCCAGGGCGATGTGACGATTCACCTAGCAGAAGCCTTCGGGTTTTGCTGGGGCGTGGAGCGGGCGGTGGCCATGGCCTATGAAACCCGTCAGCAGTTCCCCACAGAGCGCATTTGGATTACCAACGAAATTATCCATAATCCATCTGTGAACCAGCATCTGCGGGATATGAAGGTGGGCTTCATTGAAGTGCGGGATGGGCAAAAAGATTTCTCCGTCGTAGACCAAGGGGATGTGGTGATTTTGCCTGCCTTTGGCGCAAGTGTGCCGGAGATGCAGCTCCTCAACGATCGCGGCTGCACCATTGTAGACACCACCTGCCCCTGGGTTTCTAAGGTGTGGAATACGGTGGAAAAGCACAAGAAGGGCAACCATACCTCCATCATCCACGGCAAATATAACCACGAAGAAACCATCGCCACTAGCTCCTTTGCCCGCACCTATTTGATTGTGCTGAACCTGGCGGAAGCCCAGTATGTGTGTGATTACATTCTCAACGGGGGCGATCGCCAAGTCTTCATGGAGAAATTCCGGCTTGCCTGTTCCGAAGGTTTCGATCCCGATCGCGACCTAGATCGCGTGGGCATTGCCAACCAAACCACCATGCTCAAAGGGGAAACAGAGCAAATCGGCAAGCTGTTTGAACGCACCATGATGAAAAAGTATGGCCCCATTGATCTCAATCAACATTTCCTCAGCTTCAACACCATCTGTGATGCCACCCAAGAGCGTCAGGATGCCATGTTTGATCTGGTGGAAAAAAATCTAGATCTGATGGTGGTGATTGGTGGCTTCAATTCATCCAACACCACCCACCTACAGGAAATTGCCACCGAACGCGGCATTCCGTCCTACCACATCGACAGTGGCGATCGCATTGGCCCGGGCAATCAGGTGGAGCATAAGCCGCTGCACCGAGCGTTGGAGACCCAGGTTAACTGGCTACCGGATGGCCCCTTGACCATCGGTGTCACCTCCGGAGCTTCCACTCCCGATAAGGTGGTGGCTACAATCATTGAGCAAATCTTCGCCATCAAGACCCTGGCTGGGGTGAATTAATCCCAAAAAACACCCGCAGTCAATCATGGCGATCGCCTGCGGGTGCTTCACTGATGTTGTGTCACAGTTTCTGAATAAAAGAGCTGGTGATCTGAATGCGTCCAGCTAGGACGGCTTAAGACAAGACTACCCTGAGGATCTAAGCGGCAGGGGTGGTCACTTCGACGGGGTAGCTCACGGCCTTCCATGCCGCCAAGCCACCGCGTAGTTCTGACACGTGGGTGTAACCGGCATCCCGCAGCGTGGTGGCAGCGATCGCGGTTTCATCATCCGTTTCGCCGTAGACATAGATGTCCCGATCCACTTCGAAGTTGCTGCCGGATTGGGCCACCAAGTTGTCTAGGGGGATGGAAACAGCGCCGGTGATGTGGCAAGCGTTGAAATCTTGGCGATCGCGCACGTCTACGATGGTCAAGGCAGGCTCGCCCCAGTCAAGACGGGCTTTCAGGTCATAGACGCGGGATTGAGGTTGAATCGGGCCGGGTGTAGGAATCAGTCCTAGAAATGCGCTCATGGTTTAGTCCTTTCAAATTGAAATTGTTGGATGCTTGTCTGTAAGCTAACAACTTTCTTTACGTTTTGCAAAGAGATGTTGCCTTTTGCCTACATATAGTCATCTCTGAAGGACTAGGGATTGGGCTGAAGGGCCTATGCCGAGGCAGGTGTGGTGAATGGGCATAAAAAAACAGGCCATTTCCCTGAAGGAACCTGACCTGTTTGCCTATCCATGCAGCAACTGCCCAACGTAAACTTCGGAGTTCATAACCAACGCGCTGATGTGGAGAGCGGATGTCTGAGGCTGTGGTTGGGCATCACAACCTCAAGCATGAGGTGCGGCATTGGTGGTGACGAGCAAGTTTGGATCCTGCGCAAACGTTGTTTGATCGCGATATGCAACGTCGTTAATGACGTAATGTGTACAGGATAAAACCTAGGACTTGGTGTTAGATAAATCAACCCATTCAGAGAGCGGTTCTCCTTCAAAAGGTTGAACGCCAATATCAGGATATTGATCGTCTCTAGGACTGAATAAACGAGCAGCTCCTTCGGAGATATATTGAAGGGCGTTTTGGGTCAGTTTAAGGATGTTCATAAAGCCTCTCAGCCGTTTTACAACAGGGACAGCGGTGAAACAAATCGCCCTAGATTTAGGGACTATGCATTGGGCTAGTGTTGTTGATGGCAGGCGATCGAGAACGGCGAGTGGGTGATAATGTCTGAGTTGAGTGAACAAAGCTCTTGATCCCCTACCTCTTCATCATAGATGTCTCACTGCTGCTCTGTCATTAAATCTTGATAAGTTAATCATCGTAATTTGTGACATTGATTCATAAAAACCGGCTGCTTTTTTCGGAATGTTGCTAATAGCTGAACTTCATCGTGGAGAAGGTTGAAATCATCGGTTTGGATGTAACTAAGTGTTGAGAACTTTTTGAATAAATAGGGCAAGTTGTTCCGCACTGTCAGCGATCGCTAAGGCTTGGGTCGCTTTGGCCATTTGCTGTAGCTGCTCCGGTGAACGTAACAAATTCAACACCTTTTCTTGCAGGTGTTCGGCTTTCAGGGCAGATTGTTGGCAAACTTGAGCTGCGCCGGTCGCCGCAAAGACTGCTGCGTTGTAGGTTTGGTGATCTTCGGCGGCAAAAGGATAGGGAATGAGGATGGAGGGGGTGGCGGTGATGGCAAATTCTGTGAGGGTGCCAGCTCCGGCACGGCTGATGGCTAGATCTGCACGACGCAGTAGACCGGCCATGTCGTCATAGAAGGGGCGGGCAATGTAGTGGGGGTGCTTGAGGGTATCGACATCAGGATCGTTGGTGCCGGTTAAATGCACCACCCAGGCTCCAGCTTCAAACCAGGCGGAAGCAGCATTGCGTACCAGACGATTGACGGCGACCGCGCCCTGGCTGCCGCCAACCACCACGATCAGCGGTACGTCATCGGGAATCGGCAGGTCTACGAGGGGCGATCGCTCAGTTTGCCGAAAAGCATCTCGAACCGGGGTGCCCACGCAGATGGTCTGGGTGCGGGGCAGGTAGGCCGCTGCGGCTTCAAAGCCCAGGGCCACGGCCGTACACCAGGGGCTAAACCAGCGGGTGACTTTGCCGGGGAGGGCGTTGGATTCGTGGAGAATGACCGGCAGCCCCAGGGAGCGGGCGGCAATAATCGCCGGGGCGGCAATGTAGCCACCGGTGGTAAACACGCCCTGAAACTGCCCTTGACTTAGCAGACGGCGGGTAACGATGATTGCGTTGGCGAGTTTGCCAAAAACTTGGACGGTGGCCAGCCCCCGGCGCTGTAGCCCCTCAAAGTTAATCAGGTGTAGGGGATAGGTTTGGGGAACCAATTGGGTTTCTAGGCGATCAGGAACCCCTAGCCATTCAATGCTGTAGTCTGAAAGGTGGGCTGCCGTCGCGATCGCTGGAAATAGGTGACCGCCGGTGCCACTGGCGGCGATCAAAAGCTTAGAAGTATGTGCCATGGTCATCGTCAAACGCTATGTTGCCGAGTTAGGGCATTCCTCCGTCACGATACAGCACTTCGATGACGATGCGATCGCCTTGGTCGTGAAATGCAACAGTTGGGCGATCGCCGCCCCATGGCGCTGACCTGATCGACGGTTCCCTTGTCGTTCCCCTATCGCTGGGATCATAATTGAACGTGCATCTATAGAAAAACTAGGGCGCGTGCGGATAGCGATGCCTATCCCTCCCCACTTCATAACCTTGACCTTTGAAACCCTACACTATGTCCATGCCACAATCCCCCGAAGCCGCTGTCCCTGATTGGTCTGCCCTTGCCCCTGTCAACCCTCGTCGGCGATGGCTTCCCTGGATGCAGAGCCTGTCTCTCTCGTCCGCCGTTGTGCTGTCAGCAGTGGTGGGGAGCAGCGATCGCGTCCTGGCAGCACCGCCAGAAACCGCCCCTGCCGCTGTGCTGGAATTTGTTGCTGACTTGGATGCCGCCGCCAGCCAAGCGGATGTGAGTCAGGTGATGCAGTACTATAGCCCAGAGTTTCGCAGCGCCGACGGACTCAGCTACCGCGATATGGAAAATGCTCTGACTACGCTGTGGGAGCAATATCCAGGGCTCACCTATGAAACCCAGCTTTTGTCTTGGGAGCAGGACGGCGACGCCATTGTCACGGAAACCATGACCTTGATTACCGGCACGCCCCTGGTGGGCGATCGCTCTTTTGACTTCACATCTACCCTAGAAGCTCGACAGCGGTTAGTGGGTTCAGAAATTGTTGAGCAGGAGATTCTTGCGGAGGAAACGGTGCTGATGTCGGGCAGCAATCCGCCCACGGTGCAAATTAACCTGCCTGCATCGGTGACCATGGGTCGCTCCTTTACCTTCGACGCCATTGTCATAGAACCGTTGGCAGGAGAACGGTTAATGGGAGTCGCCATTGATGAGCCCGTGGATTTGGCTGGCTATCTTGACCCCATGGATGTGGAATTGACCGTTTTGCCGGCTGGCGGGCTGTTCAAAATTGGCCAAGCTCCAAGCACCCCCGGCAGCCGCTGGATTTCGGCGGTCTTGGTGCGGGAAGATGGCATCACGATGGTGACGCGACGGCTGCATATCGTCCGCCCTGGTGAAGGTTCCTAGGAAAGCTGAATACTGGTGCATAGTTGTTTGATCAAAGGTCTATGGTTTCTATCCAACATCAGACGGTGCTGATTACAGGGGCAAGCAGCGGCATTGGGGCGGCCTGTGCGTCAGCCTTTGCTGAAGCGGGGGCTCGGCTGATTCTCGCGGCCCGGCGGCGGGAGCGCTTGGAGGCGATCGCCCCTGCGTTGGTCGAGCAGTATGGGATTGCGGTTCATCCCGTGGTTATGGATGTGGGCGATCGCGCTCAGGTGGAAGCCGTCTTGCAGGGCCTGCCGGCAGACTGGCAGGCGATTGATGTGCTGGTGAACAATGCTGGTCTGAGTCGCGGATTAGAGCCGCTCCAGCAAGGCAGTATAGAGGATTGGGACGAGATGATCGACACCAACCTCAAGGGGCTGCTCTACGTCACTCGTACCGTGCTGCCGGGCATGGTGGAACGGGGGCGAGGGCATGTGATCAACATTGGCTCCATCGCAGGACATCAGCCCTACCCCAAGGGCAATGTCTATTGCGCCACCAAGGCGGCGGTGCGGGCCCTCAGCCATAGCCTGAAGATGGATCTGTCTGGAACGCCCGTGCGGGTCAGCTCCGTGGATCCGGGGTTGGTGGAAACAGAATTCAGCCAGGTGCGCTTTCATGGCGACCAGGATCGGGCTGCCCAGGTCTATGCCCATGTGACGCCTCTAACGCCAGAGGACGTGGCGGAGGTCGTTCTGTTTTGCGCTACCCGTCCGCCCCATGTGAACCTCAGCGAGATCTTGGTGTTGCCGACGGATCAGTCTAGCTCCACTTTGGTACATCGGCATTCGTAACCCGCTGCTGACCTGCGGTGCAGCATGGGCTGTCCACCTATGGCTGGAGGAGCGCCCTACCGAAGATTGCGGGCATCGCGGGACGTCTTGGTCTATCGGGCAGCGATCGCTTAGACAGCGCAGGGGCGATCCCATGATAGCCCCTGCCAAACACAGGTTTGTGGCGCGATCTCGGGGTTCTGCCACGGGGCAGAGTACACACCTGTTGGGACGTGGTACACAATAGAGAAGATGGCGATCGCTTCATTGCCCTCACCCCTTATTTTGCCGTCTACTGGATAACCATGACTCAGCAACCTGCCCATATCTGTATTCTCGGTGGAGGCTTCGGGGGTCTCTATACAGCGCTGGCGCTGGATCGCCTTCCCTGGCCACCGCTCCAGCATCCCCGCATTACCCTAGTGGATCAGCGCGATCGCTTTACCTTTGCGCCGTTGCTCTACGAACTGCTGACCGGCGAACTGCAAACCTGGGAAGTGGCACCGCCCTATGCCGAACTCCTGTCCGAAACCCGGATTCAGTTTCGCCAAACCGCTGTTAACCAAGTGGATTTGGCGAACCAACGGGTTGACCTCGCCGATGGATCCTCCTTGGACTACGATCGCCTCGTCCTGGCTCTGGGCGGAGAAACGCCCGTGGATCAAGTGCCCGGTGCCCAAGAGCACGCCATTCCCTTCCGCACGGTTCATGATGCCTATCGCCTCGATGAACGTTTGCGGCTGCTGGAAACCTCCGAGGTAGACAAAATTCGCGTGGCGATTGTGGGGGGCGGCACCAGCGGCGTGGAGCTGGCCTGCAAGCTGGCCGATCGCCTTGGAAAACGAGGACGGCTGCGGTTGGTAGAACGGGGCGAAGATCTGCTGAAGCGATCGCCCGAGTTTAACCGCGAGGCGTCTCGCAAGGCCCTCAGCGATCGCGGTGTGTGGCTCGATCTAGAAACCCAGGTCACCCAAGTCACCAGCGATAGCCTATCCCTCGACTATCGGGGGCAGATCGACACCATTCCCGTTGATATTGTTCTCTGGACCGTGGGCACCCAGGTGGCCGAGGTGGTGCGATCGCTGCCCGTCCCCCACAATGATCAGGGGCAGCTCACCATTACCCCCACTCTCCAGGTTGTAGAACATCCCCACGTGTTCGCCCTTGGTGATTTAGCCGCCTGTGAAGACGCCGCTGGGCAACGCATTCCCGCCACCGCCCAAGCCGCCTTCCAGCAAGCCGACTATGCCGCCTGGAACATCTGGGCTGACTTGAGCGATCGCCCCCTGCTGCCCTTCCGCTACCAAAACCTAGGCGAAATGATGACCTTAGGTATCGATAACGCAACATTAATGGGCTTGGGTTTAACGTTAGATGGACAACTGGCCCACATTTTCCGTCGCTTGGCCTATCTTTATCGCATGCCCACCTTTGATCATCAACTCAAAGTAGGCTTAAATTGGATTGCCCGTCCCCTGCGGGAGTTGCTATCTACCTGATTGCTCAAGTCTTTCCGTTGATGGTATTCAACTTGCGATGAAACGTCCTAAAGTTATTTTTCTGGACGCGGTCGGCACCCTCATTGGCGTCCGTGGAACCGTTGGTGAAGTCTATTGCGATATTGCGAAGGTCTATGGCGTCCAGGCGGATCCAATCGCCGTGAACGAGGCCTTTTACGATAGTTTTAAGGCCGCTTCAACCATGGCCTTTCCCGGTATTGACGAAGATGAAATTGAAGAGCGGGAGTTTGGCTGGTGGTGGGCGATCGCTGCTCAGACCTTCCAGCGGGCTGGCGTGCTAGACCAGTTTGATAACTTTGCCGGCTTTTTTGCCTCCCTCTATGCCCACTTTGCCACCGCTGATCCGTGGTTCGTCTATGCAGACGTGCGCTGGGCCCTAGAACATTGGCAAAGCCAAGATATTGAGCTGGGCATCATCTCCAACTTTGACTCTCGGCTGCACCGCGTTTTACCGGCGCTGAAGCTCGATGGCTTCTTTTCCTCCGTCACCCTGTCCACCCAGGCAGGATCGGCGAAGCCCGACCCCCGTATCTTTGAAATCGCTCTAGCAAAACATGACTGCGCGCCAGAAGATGCTTGGCACATTGGCGATAGCTTCCGCCAAGACTATGAAGGGGCCAGGGCCGCTGGCCTGCGCGGCGTGTGGCTGCGTCGCAGTGAGGTAGAGAGCGAGCAACCTGTTCCGGCCTAGCTAATCTGATGGGGGCATGCTCCAACCGCCATGGATGCCCCTATCAGGCTAGCTGCGATCGCTATATGGTATGCCATAGCCCCAAGTTGCCACGGTACCGAAGGGTAGAGTAGCTATGGGGTAGGGTAACTATGGGATCAGGCCCATCCTGGGTGGTTCTGGCTATAGGTCGCTCCGCGTGACCCACATCAGATCCAAGAGCAAGAACTAGTACTCTGAGGCCTAAGTGACCCGCCTAGGTGCTGAGGCGGGAAACCTGGTTTGTCCTAGAATTCCTTTTCGTTCTTCTATCTTCGCTCTTCTATCTTCGTTCTTCTGTCTTGCATTCCTAAGGGGTGCAGGCATCACCCTGGGCAAGTTCAGATGCGCCCAGCAACGTTTTGAGGATCACACAGCGGGTAGATCCAGAGCCATCTGCCGGCACTTGAACGACCACAGTGATCGGTAGATTGCCATCTGAGACCAAGATGCCATTGGGGTCAAACACGACCGAATCGACCTCGGCACCGTTGCCATCAAAGACGTCTAAGCTAGCCATTCCATTGGCCAGCCGTCCTTCACCCAAAAGCTCGGTGTTACGCCCCCCACCCCCTGCAGAGCCATAGAGTAACTCCGGTGGATTTCCATCATTGAACTCGACTACCTGATTGCTGCGCAAGCGCCCTGCATCAGTTTGCGATTGGCGGATACGCTGAAATACTTGGTCGGCAAGCTGATTAGCCTCGCGGGAATTGGCAAAGGCAACCCATCCTGGAGCAGCGATCGCTGCCAGAATGCCCACGATAATCACGACTGCCAAAACCTCAATCAGGGTAAAGCCGGCGTTGGCTGGTTGGCGAAGCAGTTTTGCTCTCATGGTGGTTCTCCAAGCCCATGACTGTAAATTCGTTAACATTGGTTTAAATCTCCGACTGCCGGTAGTACTGCTTGTTCTTGCACCCAGGTTGAGGCTGCCCTCTTCTCATCAATCAAGGCTTACATTATTTAGTCAATGGGTGTTTTGCCAATCACCCCACGGCTTAGGACTCTGGTTTCTAGGGCAGTCATAAAGGAATCTTCATTTTGAGCCCCAGACCGTCCATCCGCATTGCCGCGCAGGCGAAGAATCACCTCGGTATTGCGGTTGGTGGCTGAGGGGCCCACGCAGGCATAAAAACTGCGGACTCCGTCCAAGCTTGTAGTGCCTAAGAGTTGATCCGATGGGCTAACGTTAAAGCCGGTGGGACACACAGATTGGTCAGCTGAAACAAATTGAGCGTTTGCACCCTCTCCGCCATCGACAAAATCAACTAACACATCAGGACGACCATCAGCATTCCCGACTTGCAAATTCTCGTCCCCTAGGAACGGCCAGGTTCTGAAGTTCTGTTGGGCTCCTGGGTTAGCATAACCAGGACGGCGCGCTCCCCCTTGGGTAAACTCGGTGAGCGAATAGCGAGTTAGCTGAGCCTGTCCATCCCAGCCCGCGCCATCACTTAACAGATAGACCACAAGTGAATAGGAGTGACCGTTAATGCAGTTGGTGTCCTCAGGCGCATTGCCGTTGGCACAGGCTTGTAAGATCGCATCTGGAAACCGATCTTGCTTCCAAAAGGCCACCACCGGCACGCTGTTTTGGGTGAGATTGGCGGGTAAGTGGTTGACAATGCCAGGACAGAAGTCATCGGTGCCCGGAGCGCCTCGTCCGGTTATGCAGACAGGTTCATAGACGTAGACCGCCTCACGCAGTTCGGTGCTGATGTAGTCCAGCGCATTTTGCATATCCTGTTGGGTTTCATCGCGGGCCGCTTCTCGCTGGTTGGTACCCATGAGTTCTAAGACCAAATACAGCAAGCCAGAAATAATCATGCCTGCCAACGCTGCCGCAATTAAAACTTCCATCATGGTGAAGCCGGCAGAGGCCTGTTGAGAGCGGCGGGCATAACGACGAAAGAGGTGAGAGAAGAATGTGACCATGGTTCGTGACTCAGGGTGGACGGTGCTCAGTGGTGAAACAAAGAATTAAATGGCTGGGTGAACGTTTGACGGAGCGCTGTGTAACCCTAAGCTAGCCGTCACAACCGCCTTGGGCACTGTGAAACTCACATAGGGAGTCACGGGTATCACTCCAGTTCACCTGGGTATTAATCACGGCAAGGGGACGAGTGCTTTGGCTGCTATCGCCGCTCGTAAACCCGAGTCCCGCTTCTTCTGTTTCAAGATCTCCCCAATTCACCGGGTTATCTAGGACGGCATAGACCCGCACCGCCATGTAAAAGTTGGTGGGACGGTTGAGACCGTTTTGCTCGCGGTCTGAGACGACGCCATTGTTGCGAAAGACCTGCATGATAAAGTCAGGTTCGCAGTCGCCGGTAATGTCAATGGGTAGGGCTCGGTTGGCCGGCAGTTGACCACCGTCATAGCTATTGCAGCCAGGGTCGATGGATTGAAGTTGGTTGACAGTGCCGGTGGGCGGCCCTTGATCTGCTAGAGGGCCGTTGCCAACGGCGACTGGCAAGGCAGCAGGCTCATGGCGACCATTGTTGACCATCCCGCGCACTCGGTCAAATTCACCCTGGGCTATCTGGTAGGCCTGCTGAGTCCGTTGGTTTTGCAGGCGTGTGGCGACGGCAATCACAATGGGTGGGGTAATCATGGCCCCCACAATTCCAATCATGATAATCGCGACGAGGGATTCTATAATTGTTAACCCCGATTCAGAGGGGCGATCGCTTGCTTGGAGGTGTTTGGTAAAAGGAACTGACATCATCCGCATCCTCGAACACAGTGGCACAGTAAATAAATAAGTATCTGTAGCGGCCCAACTCAGGCTGGTTGATTAGCCTGGCTTCCTGCTGTCCCGTCCCCCTCCATGCCTGGAAAGGGACAGGAAGCACAGCATGGGGGAGGCAGAAACCGCCAACCCCCATACCTTGCTAGTTACAGTTGGAGTCTGGGATAGCTCGACAGAGCGTCAGCATGTAAGGATCATCCGCCGGGGGCTCGCTATAGAACTCGTTACGGGTGTTTTCCGCTGAGATAAAGCGAGATGCCAGGGGCCCAGCCGGTGCATACTGCAAGCCTACGTCATACCCCCAACGTCGATTAGGTGGGCTGTAGTACCTGATTTGCTCAGCGTTAGGTGGCACGGCACCTGGTTCCCAAGCGCTTTGGTCAAACGGTGACGTGGCATAGCGGCTGAAGGAGAGCTGAATAAACGACCCAGTGAGAAACTGCCGCGGCCAAGTGGTAATAAACCGAGGGAAGTTGTGCAGTCCACCGTAGGATTGGTTGGGACGAGAGGGCACCAGACCGCTGACTACGATCGCATTTTGGCGAACCTCATCCCCTACAATCAACGACTTGCCGTCTGAGAAGTCGTAGTAGGTTTCTCGGTTGGTGAGCCCATATTCTCGGTTTTGTGCAACCCAGTAGTTGTCAGCCACCTGCACGGGGTTGGCATTGTTGGTCACCTTAATGGGCGAGGTCAGATCCATAGGAACTTCCCGCATCCAGCGCTGCCCGCGAACGGTGCTGGGCATGGTGGTTTCGTTGCGTGCCGGGGGCAAGGTACGCGGACGGTTTTGGTTGAGGTAGGAGGTGACGCTGTTGTTGCCCGCGCAGTTGTATTTAGCGGTGGTGTTACCAGCGTTACCGTTGTTCCCTGCGGTCAAGAACCCTTCTTCAATGGAGCCATCACAGAAGTTGTCGGGCAAGGTGGTGATAGCATCAGCTAGCACTTCCGAGGGCCGCCATAGATCGGTATCTGGACGAGAGAAGCGGCGATCGAGTGTGGCGCGGTTGTAGAAGTTGTTGAAGTTTTCGTTGAGCAATTGCTCAAATTCTTCTAGCCGCTGTCCACCGTTGGTTTGATGCAGGTTGAAGTCGCCTTGGATATACACAGGGTTATCCGAGATGAAGGTCAAACCTGACTGAGCCCGGTTTGGACGCATCAGCACAGCACCCTTACGCAGCCGGAAGCCATGGGGACGGCGATCGGGGTCGGGGGCATAATCCACAGGTTTGGGGCTGATGTTGTTGTCGGCATTCAGCGGTGGATCCGTTGAGAGATAGGTATCTCCGCCCGCCCGCATCCGACAGTTTTGGTTGTTTTGCAGGGCAGTGTTGTTGCCACAGGCTGCCCAGCTACCGCCGCTGCGAGGACGGATAATCGCCCCCTCCGAGACAGCATCTTCACGGAAGGCATACACCACACCCCCGGTATCGTTGCCGTTCACGGGCATCCAGAAGTTGCCGCGATAGGTGCTATCTTTGAGCAACTCAAGATCAATGTCGAGCACTCGCACGCTCATCATTTCCCGACCATTCATCAAGGCGGAATCTTTGAACGGCACTCGCACCAAGGTGCCAGCATCGGGGCTCACGCCGCTAGCCGTACGAGGGTCAACACTATCGCATAGCCCTGTCAAACATTCCTTGATCCGCACTTCGATGGGGTGGGTCGGGTTATTGCCGTTGCCTACGTTTGCATTCGGGAGGCTCCAGTCAGCTCGGGGCAGAGGACGCAGAACCACCTCGGAGATATCGCTATCGTTGGTGAGATCTACGAAGCTGGTGTCGTAGGCCATCTCCCGGTAAACGATGTTGGCGTTGTTGACGCTTTGGATGTAGGCGCGGTAGTTGGTACCCGCTGCCCGATCTCGCGCATCACGGAGGTTTGCGTTATCTGTGCCGCCGGCCCGATCGCTGCGATCGCGTCCTGGGAACAGCGCATAGAGAATCGGGTACTTAGGATAGGCTGTGCAGAGCCCACCTAGGGATTCAGTAGCAGCCAAACCATAGAAGGGGCTGCTGTTGGCGGGGTTGGAGGGATCAAAACATCCCGGCTGTGGGCTAGGCCCAGATGAAAAGCCCCGGCGCAAATCGCGAATAATCTGTTCGCGAGTGGAGACAATTTCCGCAAGCGCAATCAACCGATCAAATTCTGGACGGTTGGCTCCGGCCGTTTGGTGCCGCCATAGCTTCAGCCCATAGATAATGTTGTCTGGGGTAAAGCTTTCTGGACGGAGGTTATAAAATTGATAGTTGGTAGCGTTGTCAGTAGCCTTTGTGGGTTGACCTCCTGGAGCCCCTGCCGGTACAGCAGGTAGACCATAGCCAGCACCACCCAGAGGAGACTGTGCATCAACCCCATACAGTTGAAGAATCCGATTTGCCAGCAACTGCATGTCATTGCGGGTGTTGGCATTGGCGGTATAGTCAAACTTCAGCATGTAGTCTACGTTGTAGGCCAACATCCCTAGGGTGCAAGCCGCCGTATGCAAGGTGGCTTGATCCGCAGGGCTGAGGTCGTCGTAGCCATTGAAGTCCGCATCGGCAATGCCACCGCCGTCGCTATTGAGGATGCGACGAAGAATGGAGAAGTCTCCCCACATGGCCATGCTGGGATAGGGATGCACCGTGTTGTCTTGCACGGGCGGGAAGGAGGGAGCGCCGCCGTTGGGGTCGCCCGCATAGTTGGCTAGGTTGGCCAAGGCCCGCATCATGGGCGTTCCAGGGTTGAAGGCGTTCCGTGCCGGAGCTTCAAATTCCCAGCCATTGGTGCCGGTGCCCGCAAAGAAGTTGCTGATCACCAAGGGGTATTCTGTGCCAATGCCGCCCCAGTTGCCCAAGTTTAAGTTCTGGAAGGTTGCCGCTCGGGCTAGGGTTTCCGGCGTTCCGGGGTGGGTCGTGAGCGCCATGCAGGCCGTGGGTAGGTCGGTAGCATCTTCAAAGTGATAGACCGCCATAGACTGCACCGCTGCTAGGTTATCCCGCAAGGTGCGTCGTTGCCGAGCTTCATGGCAGCGGTTGGCATTGCCGCCGGTGCAGGTATTCCAAGGCCGTAGGGGGTCGAGGTCACTGATGTCGGCTTCGTTAAGCCCTGTGACGTTTCGTTCAGGGGGCAACCCTCTTGCATTGAGGATGCCGCCCCAGCCCACGGGGTTGCCCAGCTCCAAACGCTGGCTAACCACAATCTTCATGCCTTCCGCATCGGCCCGGCGTTCCCAGTAGCCATCTAGACCAACGTTGGCGGCGTTGGCATCACCCGTGAGGGCTTCTGTGCGGGTCAGGTCTGCTTCAGTAACCACCA
The DNA here is from genome assembly GCF_016888135.1 of Leptolyngbya sp. CCY15150. Classification (NCBI taxonomy): domain Bacteria; kingdom Bacillati; phylum Cyanobacteriota; class Cyanophyceae; order Leptolyngbyales; family Leptolyngbyaceae; genus Leptolyngbya; species Leptolyngbya sp. CCY15150. The sequence goes on along the minus strand of NZ_JACSWB010000207.1, from coordinate 316,910 downwards.
AGCTGCCGTCAGCGGTGGCTAAATCACCGTCGATAGGAATACCCAAGCCAGGAATCGGGACACCTTTGACCCGGGGGTTTGGCCCAAAGCGGTTATCGGCTCGGAAGGAGTCGTCTACGAAGGGCGTATCTTCTGATTGGTTATAAATCCGTCCTTCCCGCAGGAAGATATTGTCTTGCTCACGGTTCCAGCGTGCTTCACGATAAACGCTTGTGTCATCACCAGGAACGTTGCGGGGCTTGGAACGATCTTGGGTGAATAGAAAAACGGGGTCAAGGGAATAGTCAGAAGGAGAAGGCCCGTTGTTGGCTACAGAGTCGCGATCGCGGTTGAACAAAATGGCGTTGTTGTTGCCAATGAGCGGCGCTTCACCTTCGCGATAGACGTGGAAACGGTTTTGGTTTTCAAAGCGATCCGTCCCAATCTTGCCACTCATGGCCTGCCCTTGGAAGGGTTGGTTGCCATCGGTGTTGGGGTCGGTGTCATCCAGATCACCCACCGTGACTTCGGAGGCCTGGCGGGTGTAGAGACAAGAGGCTGGAGAGCTGATCAGGTAAGCATTATAGGAGTTGTTGCCAACAACTAGGCTACCTTCGGTGTGCATCGCCCCGTTCCAGTTAAATTCTGGGCCAGGGAAGATTTCTAGGTCATTCCGGAACCATGCTCCCCACTTGTTGCCCCGGCTATATTCCCGGTCTTGCTGAAACTCTAAGGTCGAGACCGTGCGGTTGCGTTCATCCGGCAGCACGTAAACACTCACCTGGAAGTTTTTCCGCACCATGGAGGTGTTGGCTTGGTCGGGGAACCAACCGGCCTCCGGCTGGGTACCGGTGTTAGTGGCGCAGGCGGGGTTGGCTTGGGAGCTGTTGCTCAACGGCCCGTTGCGGATTTGCAGGGCGTTGGAGCGGGTTTCTAGAGCCGGACGGGTTTGGTTGTTGAGGTCTTGGAAGTTCGCTGGGGTGCGGAAAATCAGCGAGTAGGCAACCCAAGCGTCATCGGTGCCGTCTCCATCGGTGTCAGCCCGATAGCGCCAAGCGTTATCGATGTCGCCATCGCCATTGAGGTCAATGCGCTCTTCTGGGCCGTAGGTGCCAGTTGGGTCGGCAGGAAACGTGTAGGGATCTTGTCCGCCGGGCAGCAGTCGCTGGTTGCCAGGCGTGCTGTTCGCCATCATCTCGTACAGCGACAATTCTGGCGGAATCCCGCTCGGGAGGCGGCTGTCTCGCTCTCGGTTGAACATGTACTCTAGCTTAGCCTTGGCCCGGTCGATGGCAGGCGTGGCGGTGTTATACACAACCCGCTGCTGGCGATCGGCAATGGTGTCATTGGTGCGGCTAAAGCTGCGATAGCTGATGGCTCCAACGCTAAGGCTCACCACCAGCAAAAGAAGAATAGTGGTAGGCAAGACGAAACCGCCAGCCCTGCCCATCACAGAGTGGCGACCTAGCAAAAATAGGGTTTTCAAAACCCAGTTCACAAATGTTTTGGTGAGCTGCTTGGCAAACTGACGAACCTGTCGCAGCAGCTTGCCGAGTGCTTGAATTAACTTACGGGTTGACATAACTGCCTTCCTGTCGGAATTTGGGTGCCTTGGAACAAACGGAGAATAGTGGAATAAATAGGGTAGATTGTCGGGGGCGATCGCCCACTTGGTTGGGGAAAACCAGGGGAAAACCAGAGAGAGATCGAGATAGAATACGCCGCCTAGATTTGCAGGCAGGTGGGCGCAGGCGTAGATGCTCGGGTTGCGCCAAATCCTAATCTGCGTCTTGGGACTTAAAGGCAGAACCCTAAAGAATTAACTTGTGATTCAAGTTGGAATGAGCCGATTCCGCAAAGGTTGATTCTTTTTTGAAATCTTTTTTGAAATCTTGTTGAATCGTGGCGTCAATGCGGGATGAAACGGTTGCAGACCAAGGATTTGAAAGATCTAAATGACGTTGCACGATGACCTGATGATGTCTGAAGATGCGGGATGCGATCGCCCTCCTTGCTTCCCATGGTCGTGGCCCATCTCCTGGCTTGCCCACCATGGACAGCGATCGCTCTGTAGAGATCAGATCTATTCAAGGTCTAGAGCCAGCCTACCCAGGTGCGGCATGAAACTGATCAGGGATTCCATGGAAATGCGGATGTGTTGATTCACGTCAGTAGGCCTATAGCCGCGCATACAACAAACGAGATGTATTGCTACATCTCGCTGTGGGGCCCGAAACAGTCGGGCATATAACTTGAATTGGCACGGCTTTGACCCGTTAAATCCGGTGAAATGTGCTTCTAGGGTAAGAAGCTAGGGTTGCGTTTATACGTCTAGGGTTGGATAGACGTCACAGACATACTGATTGAGATCGATGCCTGCTTCTTTTGCCAAGGCATTGATACCTTTGTGACCTAGGGTTTTGATCGCCTTGGTCGATAGACGTAACCGTACCCAGCAGTTGCCCTCGGGCCACCAAATGCGCTTGTCTTGCAGGTTGGCGTGCTGGAGTTTCTTGGTACGACGGTGGGAGTGAGACACCGCGTAGGCGTTATTGGCTTTTTTGCCAGTGAGTTGACACTTGCGGGACATGGTTCTACTGCGATCGCGACAATGTGCGTTTACACGCAAGATTCAATTCTACCGGATGGTTTGACCAGATGGCTAGTAGTTGCTCGAAGTCGTGCTCCACCACCAGCCTTGCTGGTCTACGATACGTGGCTAGGAACGGCATCAGGGAGGCGATCGCCCGTTTGGGCATGGAACCAGTGACGATGCTGGCTGGGAAGGGCCAAGGTAATCTCGTCTGACCAGGTTTGATCGCTGGGCAGCAGGGCCCGCACTTTCACATCGCTATGCTTCACCTGGATGCTCAGAAGATTGCTCATGCCCAAATGTTCTACGAGGAACACCTTGCCCTCTAGGGTTTCCGTATCCTCAGGGCGGGCGATGCGTACATGCTCAGGACGGATACCCAAAACAGCCTCGGGCGGGGGCGCAAAGCGATCGGGCAGGCGCAGGCGACTGTTGCCCAAGACCGCCGTGTTGCCTTCACAGGGGAGGTTAAACAGGTTCATCTGGGGGCTGCCAATGAAGCCTGCCACAAAGCGATTGGCGGGGCGATCGTAAATGTGGCGGGGTGAGTCGAGCTGCTGCACGTTGCCTTCATGGAGCACTGCCACCTTGGTGGATAGGGTCATGGCTTCGGTTTGGTCGTGGGTGACGTAGACCACCGGCGTGTTTTGGGCATCAAAAATCTGCTTCAAATCTGCCCGCACCTGTTCCCGCAGTAGGGCATCGAGGTTGCTGAGCGGTTCATCCAGCAGAAAAACATCGGGGCGACGCACCAGGGCCCGGCCCAATGCCACCCGCTGCCGCTGTCCACCGGATAGCTTGGCAGGCTTGCGGTCGAGCAACTCGTTGAGCCCCAACACCCGAGTGGCATCGGCTACCCGTTCTTGGATGGCGGAGGTGGACATATTGCGCAGTTTTAGCCCCGAGGCCATGTTGTCGTAGACGGTCATGTGGGGATAGAGGGCATAGCTTTGAAACACCATGGCAATGTTGCGATCGCCTGCACTCACATGGGTCACGTCTTGTTCGCCAATCATCACCCGACCGCGCGTCGGCTGTTCGAGACCGGCAACCATGCGCAGGGTGGTGGATTTTCCGCAACCGGAGGGCCCCACAAGGGTGAGAAATTCGCCGTCATCGACCGTAAAGCTCATGTCTTTGACGGGGACAATGGTGCGGCCGTAGGTTTTGTTGAGATGTTGTACTTCGAGCTTAGCCATAGCAACTTTTCCGTAGTCGGTGGGTCAGACTGTGAATCAAGGGGTAGGAGAACCAAATGCGGGCAATGCCTTGGGGAAGGCGATCGCCCTTAGCCTTTGACGGAACCGGAGGTCAGCCCTTGAACGATCTGGCGCTGGAAAAACAGCACAAAGAGAATCAGGGGTAGGGTTCCCATAATGGTGGCGGCGGCTAGGGGGCCGTAGGGGATGTCAAAGAGAGTGGTGCCAGCCAGTTGGGCAGCAGCCACGGGAACGGTTTGCATACTCTCTCGGGTGATGAATGTGAGTGCAAAAATGTACTCATTCCAGGCGAAGATAAACGCCAAGATGCCGGTGGTGGCCAGGGCCGGGAGGGTCATGGGCAAGACAATCTTTTGCAGCATTTGCAGGGTGTTGTAGCCATCGACCTTGGCAGAATCTTCGAGATCGCGGGGCAACTGCTGGAAGAAGCTGCGCATCACCAAAATGGTCAGGGGCAAATTAATGGCGGTGTAGGGGATAATCAACGCCAGATAATTGTTCGCAAGACCGGCAGCGCGCACCAGTTCCAGCAATCCTAGGAAGAGCAAAATGTAGGGGAATAGGGTGACCACTAAGACCATCGCCAGAATAATCTGTTCGCCGGGGATGCGCAGGCGGGCCAGGGCATAGGCTGCCGGTGCGCCAATGCAGAGGCAGAGCACCGTGGAGATAATCGCCACAAAGGCGCTGTTGAACAGGTAGCGGTGGAAGTGGTTTCGGGCGAAGAGGTCAATATAGTGTTGAAAGGTATATTGATCCAACGCGGGAATATAGACCACGGGGTCGGTGGTAATCGCCTCGTTGGTTTTAATCGAGGTCAAGAGTTCCCATAGCACCGGCCCCAAACTGAAGATCAAAATGAAGGCGATCGCCACCCATAGGGTAACTTGCACCCAAGTGGGGCGGGCTTTGGTGGGATTGGAGGCCACCACAGGCTTTTGGGTTGTAGTCATGCGTCAGCTCCGGTAGCAGCAGAACGGGCTTTGTTGAAGTAGGCGATCGCCACGGCCACCACGGCAATCAAAATCAGGAAGGTGACGACGACCAAGGCAGCACCGTAGCCAAAGTCGAGGTAGCGCATCACGGTGGAATAGATATAGAGCGACACCATTTCAGTAGCCCCGCCTGGCCCCCCGCCGGTCATGACGGAGATCAAATCGAAGATGCCGAAGGCTTGGGCAAAGCGGAAGAGCATGGCGATCAAAATTTGCGGCATCAGCAAGGGCAAGGTAATTTGCCGAAAGCTCTGCCAGCGACTTGCGCCATCAATGGCATGGGCCTCGTAAAGATCCTGGGGAATAGACTGTAGACCCGCCAGCAGCAGGATGCTGACAAAGGAGGTGGTTTTCCATACGTCAGCCGCGATCGTGCAAATCATTGCCCAGGCAGGATCGCCCAGCCAGTTCACCGGATTGCCGATCAGCGGCACCCAGTTCATCAGCATGTCGTTCCAGACGCCATACTCGCTGTTAAAAATCCAGCGCCAGGCCAGGGCGATCAAGGCGGTAGGCAAGGCCCAGGGCAAAATGGCAATGGTGCGCACCAGCCCTCGCCCGCGAAAGGTTTGGTCGAGCACTAGGGCAAAGCCCAGCCCTAGGACTAGCTCAATCACCAAGGACACGGCGGTGAAGATCGAGGTGTTCCAGATACTGCCCCAGAATCGTCCATCGAGGGCCATGCGCGTGTAGTTGTCGAAGCCGGTAAACTCGGCGTTGAGACCATTGCTGAGGTTTTCGGTAAACAGACTCAGCACAAAGGCTCGAATAATGGGATAGGCATAGACGAGGAGCAGTACCAAGATGGCGGGTAAGACCAGCAGCCACCCGGTACGCATCTCTCGCATCCGAATCGTATCTTTCATAGCGATCGCATCTCTTGCTAGGGGGTCGGTGGGTCGCAGACGACCCGAAGAATAGGACTGGTGCGCTTAGGCAGAACCCAAAACCCGACGAGTCTCACCGGCGGCTCGCTCCATGGCGGCTTCTGGCGTCAACTGTCCAGTAATAGCGGCACTGAGGTAGCGCTGCAAAATATCAGAGGCCTGGGCATATTGACCAATGGGCGGACGCAGAACGGCTTGTTCGGCCACCTCCAGCAGTTGCTCATAGTGGTCGTAGGCTTCGAGTACCTGCGGATCGGTGAAGAGCGATCGGCGGCTGGGGACGTAGCCATATTCCACAACAAACTGCCGCTGGGCTTCCTCACTGGTGAAAAACTCGACGACTCGCCACGCTTCATCGGGGTGGGGCGTATTGGCCGAAATTCCAAAGCCCCAGCCGCCCTGACAGGCACCACTGCTGCGTCCTGCTTCAGACACCATGGGCTTCAGGGCCACCTGACCGCGAATGGGCGATCCCTCACGATTCACTTCCGGCCAGACGTAGGGCCAGTTTCTTAGGAAGGCGGCGTTGCCATTTTGGAACACCCGCAGACTGTCTTCTTCTAAATAATTGGTGACACCGGGGGGCGAGACCCGGCTGCTGATGGTTTCTTGGAGAAATTCGACGGCAGCGATCGCTTCCGGTTGATCCAGCCCCACGTCGAGACTCTCGGGATCAATCCAAAAGCCGCCGTGCCCTTCTAGGATTTCCACAAAACCGGCGGCTAGACCTTCATACTGCAACCCTTGCCACACATAGCCCCAGTTCACTAACTCTTGCTCCTGGAGGGTGCGGGACGCATCGAGCAGTTCCTCAAAGGTATCCGGTGGCTCTAACCCGGCTTCTTCCAATAAATCCGTGCGGTAGTAGAGCATTCCCACATCAGAACGGAAGGGCATACGATACAGCCCTCCCTCGACCTGCCCCGCTTCCACATCAGCGGTGAGGAAATCTGCTAGATCGTCCTCGGACACTCGATCGGATAGATCTGTAAGCCAGCCCGCCGCTGCAAATTTAGGAATCCAAACAATATCGGAAAAGATAAGATCATAGGGAGAATCGCCTAGCAGGAAGGAGGCGGTATATAAATCCTCCACGGCATCGGCGGCATTGGGGCCACGAATCACATCAAGACGAATGTCGGGATTATCGGCTTCAAATTCATCCACTAGGATCTGTAGCTGATCTGCTTCCAAGGCGCGCACGAGGAAACTAATCGTCACCGGCTGTTGGGCTAGGGCAATCAGGCCTATGCTGATCGCGCCGATACAAGACAAAAGAGCGATCGCTATCCATCGCGATCGCTGCATACGCCGCCCCAGCCCCCGCAACGGTGCAACTATGTGGGTCAGGTCGTGAAGCCAAGATCTCAGGGTATTCATGCTCGGGGTCTCTATACAACGATCGCTAGGGGTGCAGCTCTAGGCTGAAGAGATGGAACTGCAACGCTGGGCTTTTGGATCAAAACCTAAGGCCTGATTCAGATACAGCAACAGTCCTGTCGCATAGACAAACCATTCACCACGGGCGCAGCCAACCTAGACGAGCTACAGCAATCAGCGATCGCTCATGAGCCTCCCAACGGCGGGCCAGCCCCGGCTTACGAGAAACCTTAAGGTTTTCTTCATAACCTAGAAATGTGTCTTTAGCTTAGGAATTTGTCTGTTGCGATACATCTCTCTAGAGACAGATATGATGAGAACGTGCAATACTTCGTAATATTGGCAGTGCAGGCGATTGCTCCTCCATCGCTGCCACAATATCTCGTAGATCTGTTTGAATGGAGATCAGCAGGCCTAATCAGTCTGTATCTCAGGGAGCCCTGACGGGCTCTTAATGGCGGGACAGGTTGTTCCGCTTTTTTGTCCTTCTACCCGTTGGGTCTGGATCTAGACCGGCGATCGCTTTTGGGATGGTACTTTGATTGCTTGATCGACGATGAATCGTCGATTGATTGCGATAGAGTGCTATCCCAACGACACCGAACTGGCATCCAATCCCCTATCCTCCACCTAATTCTGGCAACGATGACCCAATCCGTCTTGACTCCGCTTGAAAATCCTCTCCTCATTGGCTATGGGCTGCCGCCCTTCGATCGCATCCAGCCTGAGCATGTGGTGCCCGCCATCACCCAACTGCTCACGGAGCTAGATGACGAGTTGGCTTACTTAGAAGATCGGGGCACTCCCACCTGGGCAGGCTTGATCGAGCCCCTCACCCACATTGAAGAACGGCTGTCCTGGAGTTGGGGGGTGATTGGCCATTTGATGAGCGTTAAGAATAGTCCAGACTTGCGGGAAGCTCAGCAGACGGTGCAGCCAGCGGTGGTGCAGTTTATCAATCGCCTCAGCCAAAGCCAGTCTCTATACGAGGGCTATAAAGCGATTCGGGATGGCGAGGAATGGCAGCAGTTGGATGCGGCCCAGCGCCGTATTGTTGAGGCGAATATTCGCGAGGCCGAATTTGCTGGCGTGGGGCTCACCGGAGAGATTCGCGATCGCTTCAATGAGGTTCAGCTTGAACTGGCGGAAATGGGCACGGATTTTTCCAACCACGTGCTAGATGCCACCAAGGCGATCTCCTTCCTGTTTACCCAGGCTGACGAGGTAGATGGATTGCCGCCCAGTTTGCGATCGCTGGCGGCCCAAATGGCACGGATGGCAGGAGAAACCGAAGCGACGGCCGAGGCTGGCCCTTGGTTGATTACCCTCGACTTTCCTAGCTATCTGCCGTTTATGCAGCATAGCCGCCGCCGCGATCTGCGAGAAAAACTATACCGGGCGTTTGTCGGCCGGGCCGCTTCCGGAGAATTTGACAACACCGCCCTGCTGCGCCGCATTTTAGAACTGCGGCAGATCAAAGCCCAGATCCTCGGCTTCGGCTCCTACGCAGATCTGAGCCTGGCCAGCAAAATGGCTCCAGATGTGGCGGCCGTGGAAGCGCTGCTAGAGTCCCTACGCCGATCGAGCTACGATGCGGCCGTGCATGACTTGGAGCAGCTTACCGCCTTTGCCCAGGCTCAAGATCCCACCGTCACCACCCTGGCCCATTGGGATATTCCCTTTTGGTCGGAGCGGCAGCGGGAGATTGAGTTTGCCTTAAATGAAGAAGAGCTGCGCCCCTATTTTCCCCTCACCCAGGTGCTGGATGGTTTGTTTGACCTGGCCCGCCAACTCTTTGGGGTCATTATTACCCCCGCAGACGGGCAGGCTCCGGTATGGCATGACGATGTGCGCTACTTCCAAGTGTCGGATGAGCAAGGGAAAGCGATCGCTTACTTCTACCTCGATCCCTACAGCCGTCCTGCGGAAAAACAGGGGGGCGCTTGGATGAATGTCTGTCTCCAGCGGGCCAAGATTCGCTTGGTAGAAGGAGAACGGCTGCGGTTGCCCATCGCCTATTTGATTTGTAACCAATCACCGCCGGTGGATGACGTTCCCAGTCTGATGACCTTCCGGGATGTGGAAACCCTGTTCCATGAATTTGGGCATGGGCTGCAGCATATGCTAACCACCGTGGATTACTCCGGGGCCTCGGGAATTAACAACGTGGAATGGGATGCAGTGGAACTGCCCAGCCAGTTTATGGAAAATTGGTGCTACCGACGCTCTACCTTGATGAGCTTGGGCAAGCATTACCAAACTGGCGAACCGTTGCCCGATGAGTATTACCAAAAGCTGGTGACGGCCCGCACCTACATGAGCGGCAGTGCCACCCTGCGCCAAGTTCATCTCAGCCTGCTAGATCTGGAGCTCCACCATCGCTACCAGCCCACCAGCGATGAAACCCCCAACCAAGTGCGCGATCGCCTCGCTGCCACCACCATGGTGCTATCGCCCTTGCCAGAAGATTCCTTCCTCTGCGCCTTCAAGCATATTTTTGCCGGGGGCTATGCGGCGGGCTACTACAGCTATAAGTGGGCTGAGGTGCTGAGTGCCGATGCTTTCGCTGCCTTTGAGGAAGCGGGTCTAGACGATGACGGAGCGATCGCGGAGGTGGGACGGCGGTTTCGCGATACGGTGCTGGCCCTAGGCGGTAGCCAGCCGCCCATGGAGGTGTTCAAGGCGTTCCGAGGCCGGGAACCGGATCCCTCCGCCTTGCTGCGCCACAGTGGGTTACTGGTATCGGCTTAGGTCTGAATCGCCTAGTCTGGATCACTTAGCTCTAGATCACCTAGGTCTAGATCACCTAGGTCTAGATTACCGATCTGGATCACCTACGTTTGGATCATGGCATCGAGCGCACCCTGGAGATCTTGGGTGAGGCTGGTGATGGCTTGACGGCGATTGCCCTGATAGTCATCCCAGCGATCGCTCACACACAGGGGTTGCCCCACCGTCATCTGCACCCGTTGGGCTCCCAGTCGAGGGATTTGGGAGGTGCGATCGCCCTTGATGCGCGCAATGGTTTTCCACAGCAGCAGCAGGGTATCGGCAAAGCGCTCCACGGTAGGTTTTTCCTTCACGTAGCGCCCTGTGACGCTGACGAAGTTTTCCACTAGTCGCATGTGCCACAGTCGCAGATCCGCTTCTTCCGCAATGCGATCGGCCAACCCCTGCTCCACTGGCGATAGGTCAGACAGTTGTAGATCATTGCGATAAATCCGATCCCAGCCCGCCTGCTCCACCCGCCGACAGCGATCGATCACCGTACCCTTGGGCGTGAGCTGGAAGAACTGTTCTGCCACAATCAGGGCCGTATCCAGCAACGTCTGCAAGCGCTGGGGGAGATCAAGCGAGGTATCCCCCGCCTGGGATGGGTTAGCAAGGGCATCGGCTAGGGCTTCGGGCAGCATATGCTGATAAAAGCGAATGTAGTAGCGCTCAAGCTGAACCAATAAATGTTCGCCCAGACCGTATAGCCGCTGGTATAGCCACGTTTCTTGCTCAGGGGTGAGGGGTTGCCCATTGCGAATGGTGGGTAAGGTAGCCGGTGCGGGCGGCGGCACCCAACCACTGTCGGCTTCAAGCTGGCTAAGTAATTGGACGAGGCTTGTCCAAGGAGCCGTCGTGAAGTGGTACTGAATGCCTAAAGGTAAGATAAATACCTGGGTATCGCGATCGCGTACATCTTCCGCACACCAAAAGCCAAACTGGGCAATGCCAGGTTCTAGGGGGCTAATCAGTTCATTATGACCATTGGTGCCGCCTTCCGGAGCCGCCGCCATGGGAAAGTCTCCCTGGGCAAAGAGCTGGCGGATGGAGCGTAGACCCGGGCGATCGAGACCGCCGCGCCGGATGGGGGTGCCGCCAAGCTGGGCCATCAGCCAGCCCACCGGTCGCCCTGCCCAAAGGGGAATGCCGCGATCGTAGACAAAATGGACATGGGGGTTGGTGATTCGAATACCCTGCTGGGAAGCGATCGCCGGTAGCTGTGACCAGATCATCTGGGCGATGCACAGTGGATCGCTGGTGGACGGATGGCGGAAGGCAATCAGGAAGCGGGCTTTGCCCGACTGAAAGTCTTGGTATAGGCGGGCGAGGGTGTCGCCATTGTGAACCTCGACTTGGTCAATCTTCAGCCGCCAGCGCAGCCAGAACGGGAGGAGCGATCGCGCCCCCTGCCAAACAGCAGCATTAAACGAAGGTTCGATAAAAGCCAGCGGCGGTTGAACTTCAGTGACAAAGTAGGACACAGCAACAATCCTCAAGAGGGATGAAATAGCCTGCCCTCGTTGAGATAACGGGTTAGGCTCTGATGTCCAGAATACCCATCATTCCGCGATCTTCGTGATCAAGAATGTGACAGTGGTAAACTGTCATACCCGAAAATTGGTCAAAGGGCACGCGAATACGTACCCGTTCATATCGTGGCACTAGCACGGTGTCCTTCCATGCACGGTAAGGCTCCGCCACACCATTGCGTTCGATCACCTGGAAGGGATTGACGTGAATGTGAAAGGGATGATCCATGCCGCCGTCGTTGATAATCTCCCAGTCTTCCACGGTGTTGAGCTGGACTTCGGTGTCAACGCGATGGTGGTCAAACATTTGACCATTGATCAAAAAGCCCGGCATCATGCCGCCACCCATGCCGCCGCGATGCATACCGCCCATGCCGCCATTCATCCCCGGCATACCCATGCCGCCGCGCTGCGTACCATCCTGATTCATGCCGCCCATGCCGCCACCCATGCCATGGTTAAGCACAAACGTCCGCACTTGGCTAGGTTCCGGCAGGGCCTCAATGGGTAGAAGCTGAGTGGGTGGAGCCATCACCGTGGTGCGATCGCCATAGACGAGTCGAGCCAGCACCTCCGGCTGATCCTGAATGGTTTGGTTGTCCATGCCTTGCATCATCGTCATCAGACCGCGATCGTAGGGAAGGTTAAGCACCTCATACTCACCCGCCGCTTCTGTCCCATGAACCAACACCTCGGCCCGTTCACCGGGCGTTAGGAGCACCTCTTCCACGGTCACCGGCGCTTCCAAGGCTCCGGCATCACTGGCAATCCAATGCATGGGATGGGAAGCGATCGCCAATCGATAAAATCGCGAAGCCGATGCGTTGACGATACGCAGCCGCAGTAATCCATCTTGGGGAATTGTGAAACTAGGGCGGCGCTGACCGTTGACCGTGAGGATCGATCCTTCCCGTCCCCACATTTGAGCCATAGGGCTAGGAGTGGCTACCTGCTGCTGACTCACGTCAAAATCTTTGAGCACCAGAATTGCCTCGCTGGCCGCCTGCACTTCGGGAATGTCATCCAAGGCACCACGGACAATCAACACACCGGAAAGACCGCCAAACACCTGCTCGGCCACCAGCCCATGGTGATGGGGGTGATACCAAAAGGTGCCCGCAGGATGATCGGCAGGCAATGTAAAGTCGTAGGTGAAGGTCTCTCCCGGTGGCACCGACAAAAAAACATTATCAGCCGTGCCGGTGGGCGGAATATGTAGACCGTGGTAGTGCAGATTGGTGGGAGTCGCCAAGCCATTGGTGAAGCGAATGCGGATGGTGTCGCCTGCGCGGGCTTCCAAGATCGGGCCGGGCATCTGACCGTTGTAGGTCATGACCTGGACGGGGCGACCGTCGCCTAGGAGGTCAAGACGTTCCATCCTAGCTGTAAGATCCACCTCTAAAAGTCCCCCTTGGCTGATGAAGCGATCGCTCAAGGGCTGAGCACGGCTTATGGTTGAAGAAATACAGCGGGGTAGCATGATAGCCCCTGCGGTTGCGCCAGCAAGGGTCAAAAAGTGACGGCGATTGATCATGGTTGTAACAACTGAGTGAGCATACTCCATTATGGCCATGTAGCTATGAATACTGGGGGGCGATCGCTTCGATCAGAGAAAATCTATACTTATCTAATATCCTGAGTTCAAATAAACATCCCTCACGGGCGTCGAGGCGAACGGAGTCAACGATAGACGATTGCTGAATCGATAGATGATTTGCCCTCATCCCCAACCCTTCTCCCTAGGGAGAAGGGAGCTAGAACTCCTGTTCCCTCTTCCTAGGGCTAGGGCTAGAGTGAGGGCGGATTGAGCCATTCATACTTGTATTCAGCAACGCTCGATAGGCAACGACGCTTGAGGACGTAGGTTTTGGGGGGCGATCGCCCTCTAGCTAGATGTCCACTTCTATGATGGATCACACCCCTGTTCTCAAACGAGAGCCTGGATGCCACACTAGTAGTGAATGTTGTTTCAGCGTACCTGTAACCATGCAGCTTTCCTTGGCTTTGAGTGATCCAGATCTCAACTCTGACGAACTAGAGGTCTTAACCCAAACCCTGCACCGCCAGCTCTATGATTTAGCGGAAGATGTTGAACGAGTGCCCGTTCAAACTATGTCTCCAGCGGGAAGCTTGGTGCAAAAAGGGGACGAAACCGAGCCAGGTTTACTGCAAATGGAGGTGAACCTAGACAGCGTTCGCAAACTGGCGGCTTGGCTCTGGCAGCGCTTGGCAGGGCGATCGACCAAGGCCACGCTGAAATTTGGCGAGGGTAGTCGTGCTGTGGAGTTTTCCTTTGAAGGCAATAGTCAAACCGATTTGGCTGCAACCCTAGAGGATGCGACCGGGTTTATTGAACGAGTCTTGCAGCTTCAGGCAGAGCAGCAGGGCTCCCAGGCGATCCTAGAAACGGACGGCTCATGAGTGAACGAAAACCAAGTCATTTTCTTGTAGGCTGAGATCTTGATGCGTTCATCCAGCAAGCCGAAACATGTCCCTACTCTGAACTGACGGCTCTAAGGCTGCGGACTTGCTATGCAGCGGTGATCGTTTTGACGCCTGATAGAGAGGCAAGAGACTATCTACGTAGAGTTATGGCAGTTATGTCTAGAACTTTGCTTTAATATTGAACAAGACATCAAACGTTGGCTTCACTAAGATCTCAATAAGATGAAGGAGGTATGAAGACAGTAGTCATACATAGGCATTAGCCATGGTTGCATGGTAAGGCAACGGTCAATCGTTGATGCAATCGTTGATGGTATTGACTACCTCAAAGACAGGTATGAAACACGTTGGCTCAAGGTGTCTTTGGTTATGACTCTAGTCTAGGTAAGCCCGCCTCAGTGTCATGAACTGCACTTGTATCCCTCTCAGGAGCTAGCTCATGGTTAGACGACGATACTCGCTACAATCATGAGAATCTCTTTGCCTTGGTTTGCCCCTTCAAGAAGCGATCGCCTTCTTGTAACCTCATGCAAAGAACAACAACCCATGCTCATGACACCATGCCCAGACGTTGGGTAGATAGATAGAGGCTGTTGTACTCATCAGTGTTTTGCCTACCAGAAGATCCACGGGGCTGCTCTACGCTCACCTCAATGGAGAGGCGATCCACGTCATTACCTTAGCCTGTTAATAATGTCACTTTAAGAAATACCACGTTTAGCTAGCACAGTCAGCAGCCCATATTCACCCTAAGGCTGGCTCATGCTTGAGGGACGTCGTTGGCTTGAAGTTGATCAAGATAGGACTATCATGTCTGACCTGATGATTCACTGGTTTTAAGTCGATCAAGGGTTCAAGAGATGATGGATGAAGACTGCGGTTTGATCTGAAATGAATGTCAGTAGGTTTTGGTAAGGAAATAAAATAATGGCTGTCAGAAGAGGTGATGCTAGCAACAATCGGTTGCGGGGTACGGTTGAGGATGATCGGCTGTTTGGGCTGGGTGGTGATGATATCCTCCTGGGTCTGCAAGGTAATGACCTGTTAGACGGTGGTGCTGGCAGCGATCGCTTACTTGGCGATGCGGGCGATGATCGGCTGATTGGCGGCGGTGGTGGCGACTTTCTAGACGGCGGTACCGGCAGCGATCGCATGGAAGGGGGCGCGGGCAATGACATTTATGTTGTAGATAATGCAGGCGATCGCGTCATTGAGGCGTTGAACTCTGGCATCGATCTGGTCAATGCGTCTATTAGTTTCCGGCTAGGTGCAAATATCGAGAATTTGACCTTGACCGGAAACCAGGCGATCAACGGTACGGGTAACGATCTAGACAACACCATCCTGGGCAACAACGCCAATAACGTCCTTCGCGGATTGGATGGCGATGATGTCCTGCGCGGGCGCGGTGGCGATGACACCCTTCGAGGGGATAGGGGGAACGACACCCTCTTTGGCGATGCGGGTGATGATCGCCTGTTTGGCGACGCTGGCAATGATCGTCTCGATGGCGGCACCGGCGATGATGTCCTGAATGGTGGAACGGGCAACGATATCCTAGACGGTGGGGATGGCACCGATATCTTGATTGGCGACACCGGGCGCGATACCCTCCGGGGCGGGGCGGGCAACGACACGCTGCGCGGTGGAGCAGATGATGATGTCTTAGAGGGCGGTGATGGCGATGATCTGCTAGACGGTGGCACCGGAGCAGATATCATGCGCGGTGGGGCCGGAGATGATATCTATCTGGTCGATAACCTCGGCGACACGGCAATTGAAAATGCCAACGAGGGTCTGGATCTGGTGCGATCGCAGGTGTCGTTTACCCTAGGCGCTAACGTCGAAAACCTGATCTTGCTAGGAACGGGCAACCTGAATGGAGCCGGTAATGACCTCAACAACACCATCCTTGGCACCACGGGCAACAACATTCTTGAGGGCGGCGCGGGCGACGACTACCTAGATGGGGTGGGGGGTAATAATACTCTGATCGGCGGCACTGGAAATGATACCTATATCATTAGCGGCTTGGGCGATACCATCACGGAAGATCTAGGTGGTGGTATTGATACCGTCATCACTCGCTTCTCGACGGTACTAGCCCCCAATCTAGAAAATTTGATTCTGTTGGGAAATGATAATCTCAACGGCGTTGGTAATGAAGAAAATAATACGATTACCGGTAACGCTGGAGATAACCTGCTGCAAGGCAACGGCGGCAATGACGTGCTGATCGGTGGTGCCGGGCTCGATACCCTGCTCGGCGGGGATGGGAATGATACCTATATCCTCAATGATGAAGGTGACACAATTCTGGAAACGCCTGGCGGGGGAGCCGATACGGTCATTTCTACCCTACGCTCTTATACCCTGGCAGGTAATGTTGAAACCCTGATTTTAGGCGGCGCTAATAACCTGCGGGGCACAGGCAATGAGTTAGATAACACCCTGATTGGCAATAGCGGCAACAATACCTTATCGGGTGGCGATGGCAGCGATCGCATTGAGGCAGGCGACGGCAACGATACCCTAGATGGCGGCAGCGGCGATGATGTGATGATCGGCGGGCGCGGCAATGACATCTATGTCGTAGACAGTGCTGGCGATGTGGTGATCGAGGTGGTTAACGGCGGCATTGATACCGTAGTCGCTAGCGATTCCTATACCCTAGGCGATAACATTGAAAACCTGTTCCTGATCGGCACAGCAGATAGTGATGGCACGGGCAATGACCTCGCCAACACCATCACGGGGAATAATGGCAATAACCGCTTAGAAGGGCGCGGCGGCGATGATCTGCTGGTGGGCGGTGACGGCAACGATATCCTGGATGGCGGCAGCGGCATCGATGAGATGCGCGGCGGCACGGGCAATGATACTTACCTGGTCGATAACATTAGCGATCGCGTTGTTGAATATGCGAACGAAGGCATTGATCTAGTTATTTCCGACGTATCCTATTCCCTGGGAGCTAATCTAGAAAATCTTACCCTGGTCGGCACAGGCAATAATATTGGCTCGGGCAACGCGCTGGATAATACCATCCTGGGCAATACGGGTAACAATACTCTGATCGGCGGCGATGGCAATGACGTGCTGGATGGCGT